>NZ_JBPKJK010000056.1:0-53399 GCF_051756985.1 Saccharothrix sabaoui | reverse complement strand
GCGCGACCATGGGTTCGGGGGGCGGACGGGTCGCCCCCGTCCGCCGGCGGCTCACTGGCTCACGCGGCCACCGGTTCGGCCTGCTGCTGGGCGGTCTCCTGCTCCAACCGCCGGCAGTCGAGGCACAAACCCTGCCGGACCTGCTTCACCTCTCCGCACGTCCCACACGGACCACCGTCCACCGTGGGGACGCGCTCCGGCTGCGGCTCGGGATTCGAGTCCGGTTCCGCGTCGGGCTGCGGCTCGGACTCCTGTTCCTGCTCGCGCTGCGGCTGGAGTTCGGGAGTGTCCTCGGGGGCGGTGGCGGCGTCGGCGCACGCTCGGGAGCAGTAGCGCGGGTCATGCGGCGCGTTGCGCTCGTCGTGCTGGTTCGGTACGTCGAGGGGGTTGGGGGTGTTGTTCAGGTTCGCGTCACAGTGAGCGCAGCAGGGCACGCCCTCGGCAACGGTGACGGTGCCCTGCCGATCCTGGTAGCCCTTCACCCACTCTTCAATCGTGATGGCCGTAAGGCGGCGGTGGTTCCGCATGGCGCGTCGCCACTCGGCGCGCACGGTGGGCATGCCGTTGTGCGTGACGTGGTAGGCGCATCGGGCGCGGATGGCGTCGGCGTAGGTGTGGCCGGTGGACAGCTCGGGGATGCCGGGGCGGTCGAGCGAACGGCACTCGGTGCACAGCCCGTCGTCACCGTGTCCGGCTTCGACGCGTTCGGTACGAATGTCGGCAACCGCGCGTTCCCCTGCGCACCACACGCACGGGCGGGTGCGTAGGTCGGCAACAGCGGCCTTGTCATAGTCCAGTTCGTACGCGATGGGGCGTGCTGCGGGCGAGGGGGCGTCGTCCACTCCGGCGCGTGTGGTCATGTACTGGGTGACGACGGGCGAGTCTTCCTGTGCGCGGGCGTGCTGGCGCTGCTGGGGCACGGTGCGGCGGGCGCTGCGGTCGTTGCGGGTGCTGCTGTTGCGGGGGGCCTGGTAGTTGCCGTGACCGTAGCGGGGCGCGTCGGCGGTGTCGGTGTGCGGGCGGTAGAGGCCGGGGTCCTGGTCGGGGACACAGGCGGCGATGACGGCGCGGTGTTCAGGGCTGGTGGTGCGCTGCCACGCGTTGCGCAGCTTCGCAATCGCGATGCCGTAGGGGTAGCTGCTCAGCGTGGCGGCGCACTTGCCCATCAAGGCCAGCGTCTCGGGGTCGGTGTTGTTGACCACGGTGCGAACACGACGCTTGGCGGCGGCCAGATCACCGGCCCTGACCAGGGAAGCGACATCGGCGAGCGCTGCGGGGACGGAACCGAGCTGCGACATGAATAACCTCGGGTTAGGAATTTGTGTCCACCGGGCTTGGTCTTCCCGGTATTTCTTACGGTTTTAATCCTATCCGTCATGGTTGCGGTTCGCAAGACAAAGAAATGCGCAGACCATTCTCGTTGTTGAAACGTTACCGTGTCAGGTGGGTGCTCTGACCTGCGCTTTTGCTTCAACAAACGTGAGCCGCACGCATTGAGGAGACCGGTGGGAATGGTGGCTAACCCTTTTTCTCCCGCCCCCCTCGCGTAGTGCCGGTTTCGTGTCGCGTAGACCGGGTCAAGGTGGGCCCCAAAAATAATTGTTCGGAGCTTGCGGAGAAGAATTATTTTTGGGTGCCTTGATGCGGTCGGAGCGACATGGCAGCCTCAAGGCACGAGGGGGGCGATGGCGACGCGCGGTTCCGAGACGGCTTTCACTTGGTCGCGTATGCAACTGGGGATATGGCAAAACGCCAGTTCAGAGCCTCTTGAGAGCGTGATGGTGCCTTGAGGCACCAGGGCTGTGGTGACGATCCATTGGGTCGCTACACTGAACCGCGTAGCGCATCGGGATAGGCCCTTAGGAGCCTGTGTCGTCCTGATGCGTTGTCCCCGTGGTCTTGGTCGAGCCACTGCCTGGCGGTGGTAAGCCTTCGGGCTTCCGCGGGTGACACGGGGCGTGCCTGGCTTCGGCCAGGCACGCCCTCGACATCTGTCCCGAGGTTCTCCGGATCGGCCACCTCTTCCGCCGGGGCGTCCGAGTGGCGGATGTTCCTGCCGGTCACAGTCACCACAGCGGCAAGCCCTTAAGATCGTCCGCCCGTTCCCCGGTGCGGTGGGCGGAACACCGCGGGCTACTCGCTGGCATGTGTTCCATCGTCCGCAGCCAACGTCTCGACCAGGCCGACCACGGCCTGGGTTGCCTTGCGCTGCAACCAGTCGAGGAATTCCTCTGGTAGTCCCGTGGTGGTGTCCGTCGTCTCGTCCCGTCCCAGGAGCAGGCACGGTCCGGAGATTCGCGGCCTGTCCGCGGCAAGCAGTCGGCGGACGAAGGCGCGGTCGTCGTCTCCGGCGGCGTAGGCGCCGATGATGATGTCGTCGAGCAGGTCGTTGAGCACAATGGTGGCGGCAGGGTTGGGTAGGTGATTGCGCAGGCTGCGGTCGCCGATCCAGAAGTCGATGCCGCGGACGACGTGGATGCGGTCGGCGTGGGGATCGCCGACCAGCCCGATCGGCAGCTGGGCGAGTTCGTCTCGACTACCGGGCAGGGTGAGGAAGTGCAGCTGGTCGGCGTGGCAGAACATGCCGAGCCGGGAGCGCGGCCGTGGCTCTGAGGTGACGGTAGCCGCGTTCGGGCTGGGCGGCTCGACGGCTGAATCGTGGCCAGAGGCGGTGGCGAGCAGCTGCTGGATCCTGGCTGTCAACTCCGTGACCGAGTTGTCCATGGCGTGAGGTCCCTTCGGTGAATGATCCGTGTGGCTGTCCGCTGGGGCAGCCACACCGGTGGAAGCTGGGTGCGGCCGGCGGGTACTGGCCCCGTGCTGTTGCAGGAGCCGAGGCGCTGTCGTGTGAGGTGGTTCTCCAGCTCGGACGGACGTGTTGAGCCGGGCCGCTTTCGACGTCGGGTGTGAGCGGCAGTTGCATTCGGTGTCGGCGGGCGGCGCCTACGTGTTGTCCAGGCCGCAGCCGGGACACAGCAGGAAGACTCCTGCGGCGAGATCCGATGCGTCGGAGTCGACTGGGCGGCCGTGGCGGTCGAACCACACGCCGGTCGGTGAGTCATCGGTGCAGACTTCGGGACGTTCGGCGGGCCAGATGCGGTCGGGCACCTGTACCACCCGCCGGTCCGGATGGACGTACTCGCGGGCGAGGCCGTGGAAGTCGACCGGCCGGTCGTGCAGTACGACGACTTCGTCACCGCAGGCTGTCGTGGCCGGAACGTGGGAACGGGGCATACCGCTGTGCCTCCTGGAGGGTGTCGTGGAGCTTGGGATGTCTCACCGGTTCGTGGGTCGGTCCCACACGTTCACGGTCTGTCCGGTCTTGAGCGGCTTGTCCTGGGGGCCTCTGATCTGTGGGTTGATCCAGACGAGGCGGCGCAGAGACCGGCCAGGGCCGTGGGGTTGGTTGCGCCAGTGGCCGCGAACCAGCCAGCGCACCGTGTACCGGCGCTCATCGGTGCCGGACGACTGGTCGTCGGTGGGCTTGTCCCGGTGGCGGCGGTGTACGTGCACGATGCGGACCTCGGAGGTGCGCATGCCTTCACGGGTACTGCGGCGCTGGAGGCGGCGGTTGGGCGTGACGTGCTCGGTCTGGCTGATGCCCGGCTGGGTCATCAGCAGCCAGGCGGCGTAGAGCACCTTCAGCCACGGCACGACGGCCTGACCGATCAGGAGCGTGCTCAACTCCTGGATGAGGTGAAGGTCGGCGATGGTGCTGCCGTGGTGCAGGGTGATCTCGTTGTCCCACAGCCACTCAGGGGTGGTCCTGATCGCGGCGTCGAGTTCGGCGCGCTTGGGTGGCTGGCCGAAGATCCGGGTCAGGGAGTAGCGGACGTAGTCCAGGTCGCGGACGCTGTAGAAGGTCACCCCGGTGGCATCGGGCTTGCCCACCAGTGGCCCCCACGAGGCGGCGGCGATGTCGACGCGCCGGTCACCCAGCACGTCCCCGAGGTAGGAACCGATGGGTTCCGCGAAGACGATGAACCCCTGCTCGGCCGGCTGGTGGGTCTCGTCGATACGCAGGTCTTCAGGCAGCGTGCTGGCCGCCGCTGTGGCGACCTGGGTCATCTCCGGGGAAACCCAGTACAGGGCGGCCTCGGCCAGCCGTTCGCGTTCACCGTCGAGGATGAGCCGCGCCGCCCGCTCCGGACGGGGTGAGCGGATCAGGTCGAGTGAGAAGCGACCTTCCTTGACCATCTGGGTGTGGAAGGCCAACGCTTCCGGCTGGGCGAAGAACTCGCGCAGGTAGAGACGCACAGCGGGCAGGTCGTGGGGCGCGGGTGCGGTGTAGGTGCTATCCCAGATACCGGTGTCGGGGTTGAAAGGCATGACGGTGTGTGACTCCCGAAAGGCGAAGGAGTGGCTGAGGAGGCGCGGGGCTGCACGCGGCGTGCAAGCACCACGGGCCCCGGCCGAAGCCGGGGCCCGTGAGGTGGAGGTGCTGTTCCGGAAGCGGTACGCGAAGTAGGTGGACCGCCGCTGCTGCCGCCGTGTTCGGGATCGGCGACTGCTTTCGTCGGCGTCCGGTGGGCATGCCGCGGCGAAGCGACTGTGGTGCAGGATGCCGTCAGGACGCACTGTGTCCCGGCGTGCGGCGTCGGCACGTCCGACCGTGCAAGCGTGCTCGGCAGCCGAGACGGAGTGGTGCAGCGGCGGAGTCAGTGTTGAGCTTCGGGTGACCGCGGATCGGTTCCCGGCACGGGACGCTGGTCGTGGTGCAGTGGCGTGGTGCCATGACGGCGTTCGTGCACCTGCGTCGGTGCCGTGATGCGGCGCCACCCGATGCGCTGGCAGGCGTAGAAGCGTCCGTCGACCGCGACGATGTCGCCGATGGACAGCGACCGGTTTCCCCGGTTGCGGTAGCGGATGGCGCGCTGGTCGGGCTCGCCGAACTGGGGGTCGTCCCCGACGTTGCACAGCTGGAAAGCCGACTCGACCAGGTCCACGTCACGAGTGCGCGATGCCGGCGGCTCGTGGTAGACGAGGACCTCGACGACCGGCTGCCCCAGGTAGCCGGACAGCATCGCGCGGTCGCTGAGGTTGTGGAAGACCCTGATGCCCACTGGTCGGCGTGCCCAGCGCAGTAGCGTGTGCCTGCACCGGTCGAACGTTGAGGTTGTCCCCGATGACCGGACACCGGATTTCATGCCACGAGAGTGAGACCTTGACGATAGCCGATGCGGGCTTCGTGCGGGGTGCGGTAGCCGAGTGTCGAATGTAGACGGTCGTGGTTGTAGTAGCCCAGGTAGGCGAACACGTCCCTGCGGGCGTCGTCGCGGGTGTCCCACACCGTTGTGCCGATCTCGGTCTTGAGGGTGGCGAAGAACGATTCCGCGACCGCGTTGTCGAAGCACGACCCGGTCCGCCCCACCGATGGCCGGATGCCGTGACCGGCGAGGGCGGAGCGGAACAGTCCGGAGGTGTATTGCGAGCCGCGGTCGGCGTGAAAGGCCGCGCCGTCGCCGGTCAGGCCGCGTCGGACGGCGAGGTCGAGGGCGTCGCGGACCAGCTCGGCGCGCATGTGGTCGGCCATCGCGTGCCCGACGACCTCGCGGTTGTGCAGGTCTATCACCGTGGCCAGGTAGAGCCACCCCTCCCGCGTGGGCAGGTAGGTTATGTCCCCGACCAGCCGCCTGCCCGGGGCCGGGGCGGTGAAGTCGCGGCCGATCAGGTCCGGTACCGGCGCCGCGACTGCATCAGGCCTGGTCAGCGACCTGCGGCGTCGGCGGGTGAGACCGACGACCCCGCGCTCGCGCATGACCCGCCCGACCCGCTTGTGGTTCACCCGACGGCCTCGGCGGCGCAGCGCGACGACGATCCGCGGACGCCCGTAGGCGCCCCGGTGACCCGCGTGCACCTCGGCGATCTCGGCGGCCAACTCCTCGTCCGCCTTCGCCCGCTCCGCCCTGGTCGGGGCGGCGGCGAGCCACTCGTAGAACCCGGGGCGTCGCACGCCCAGGACCCTGCACAGCCGGGTGACGCCGAAGACGGCGCGATGTTCGGAGATGAACCGGTAGCTGCGGGTCAACGACCCATCTCCCGTGCAAAATACGCGGCCGCCTTACGCAGGATGTCCTTCTCCAACTCCAACTCGGCCACCCGCTTGCGCAGTTCCCGCAGCTCCTGGCGCTCATCGGCCGACACACCGCCCACCGGCGCAGCGACCTGGGCCTGTTCGGCGGTGCGGACCCAGTTGCGCAGCGTCTCGTGGTTCACGCCCAGCTCACGGGCGACCTGCCGCAACGGCCGGTCCGACGAACGGGCCAGCTCGACGGCGTCCCTGCGGAACTGCTCGGGGTACTTCGACTTACCTGACACGGAGGACATCCTTCCCCCAGAACGCTGTCTGGGATCAAGGCGTCCGGTTCAAGGGGACAACCTCACCTGGTACCAGTCCGTCTGCTCTGGCAGTGTCGAGCTGGTGGTCTTGAACTCGGCGCGCGAGCCGCGTGATGAGCTCGTCCCGCACGGCTCCATCGGGGCTTCGCAACGCGGCCACCAACATCGCACGCCCATCAGCATCGTCCAGGAGCGCGTCAACGTCGATCTCCGGGTTCTGCCGCAGGACGTAGCGGGCGGCCAGGTGAGCCTGGGTAAGTGGGCTCCGGAAACGGAATGTCGTTCCCTCGAATCGACCGAGGTCAGCCACGACGACGGCCGCTACGCTATTGGCACCGACAGCTGCGTTCGGATCGACGATCAGACGAAACGCCGCCTCTTCCGCGTGCGCCACTCTCGCGGCAAGGTCTTCGCCGAGGTACCCTGCCAGATCAAACCGGGACGCAAGGAAGCCGTCAATCACCTCCTTCCGGGATTCGCCCCGGAATGGCGCCGTCGCCCAGTACGACGCGAGGCCGCTGAACAAGGCCACTTCCCGCCGCAGCTCGACGAACTCCGGATCGGTGTGCAGCCGGTCGAGCAGGGCCGCATGCGTCGATATCGTGATGCCATGGCGCTGCAATAGTCGCAAGCTTGACAGCGCCGTCAGCTCGCCGACCGCGAGGACGACGTCAGCGTTCGGCGGTGGCGTGCGCATCGCGATCACGGCCCGGTCCCGGTGCCTGGTGCGCAGGAACTCTCCGACCGCCGCCGCGTACTTTGCTGCCTGGTCGAGGGTCAGATCGTCGCCGATGTCGAACGCGAACAGCCACCGGTGGCGGCCGGTCCTGTCGTCGAGGTACTTCCCGAGCTTCTCCCCCACCACGGCGTCGTCGAATCCTTCAGTAAGATGCCGCCGGATCGCGCCCACGGTGATGCTCTCCAACGCGCGCACCTCGACATACACCACGAGGTCCCGCGGCTTGCGCCGGTGGAAGGACCGCCGGCACCAGTCAAGGGCGAACCGGCGGAGCACCGCCGTCTTGCCCGACCCGCGACCGCCGCACAGGAACGTCACTCCGCCAGCGACAAGCGTCGAGACGGACAGGCTTCTCGGCGGCCGTCCTACAGGCTCGTCCATGCGCCGCACGCCGAGGTCGACCTGGTGCCGACGATCGATGCGATCACGCCGCTCGCTCTGCTCGATCCGGAGTTCGACCGCCGCGAGCACCTCCTGCATGTCGTGCCGGTCGATGCTGGGGGCAAGCAGGACGACCGTCGCACCGATGATGCTGAGCACCACCCCGGCAGCAGCCAGTGCTGCGAACTTCACGCCGGTTCCCGCGAGCGGCGATAGGTCCTGGGTGTACAGCGGCACCGCCGCCATCGCCACCGCGAAGAGCCCCAGGATCATGCAGGTCACGCCGACCGTAAGGCGCAAGACGCCACGCTGCACCCGACGTTGCTGCACGACGGCGACCATGGTCACCACAACGGTCGCCAATCCAGACAGGGCGGCGACCAACCAACCCACTACCCCAATCAGCGTTTCCTCCATGCCCTACCCATACATGATCAACGATGGCGGCCGCGGCGGCCGCTCAGCCGTATTTCGAATCGCCATCCCCAAGCGTTAGCGATTCCACGTGACCGCTGCCGGGGGATCCGCTATCAGTGAGCCCTTTCCAACCTCATCCAGCGTCGAGGTGAAGCGTGAGGACGGCTCTGGTCAGGTCGGTGGTGCGGGTCGTGAAGCAGCGGAGTCTGCGCAGCAGCCGCCAGGCCTTCAGGATCGAGACGGATCGTTCGCCGAGGGCGCAGATGCGGGCATGTGAGCGGTTGACAGCCTGCTGACCGGGCGAGAGGTTGTGCCACTTGCCGCGATAGGGCACGCGGATTGGACTGCCGGTTCCCCGGCAGGCCTTGTCCGCCCAGCATGGGATGGCCGCTCCGGCCAAGGCGTCCACGATGCCGTGGGCGCGGGCCGAGGTCAGATCGTGGGCCGCGCCTGGCAGTGTGGGCGAGGTCCAGAGCAGTCGCCCGGCCGGGTCGGCGAGGACTTGGACGTTCATGCCGTGGCGTTTCTGTTTCCCGAGTAGTACGGCCGGTCGGCGGCGATGCGGTCGATGGGCAGCAGGGTGCCGTCGGGGATGACGTATGCCTTGCGTGTGGCGACTTTCAGCGCGTCGGCCAGGTCCGGTGCCAGTGCCGCCAGGAGTTGGACAGCTTCGTGGATGTAGCGGCAGACAGTGGCCAGGCCGACGCCGCCCCCGCGGCAAGGCGGCTGTAGGTGTCGCCGCGACGCAGATGCGCCAGCACCAGCAGGGCTTGGCGTCCGGGAACCAGCCTGCGCCACCTGCTGCCGATCCGGCGCCGGTGCGTGGTCAGTTCCCGGGCCAGGAACTGAAGGTGTGAACTGGACAGGTCGATCGCTGATAGGCGGACAAGCACTCGAAGCTCCTGGCGATGGCCTTGCTCATGGTCGAGAAGTCATCTACCAGGAGCTTCGCAATGCTGCACCACGGTCACCGCCCACGCCATCAGATCGGAAAGGACTCAGTGATGGATTTGCTCTACAGGCTCGGGGAACGCAGCCGCATGTCGTGGCGGAAGAAGCCATGGAGCCCACACCTACAAGCGACTACAGTTAAGTGCGCCCGGTGGCGAGACGCCGCGTCGAAGCAGGCAGCTCTCGATCCGGGCCCGGATGATCCGGCCATCGCCCTCTCCGGAGAAGGGTGCAACCTGACGTCCGCCGGGTTCCGCACCGCTCCCGGCGGAGACAGCAAGGCAGCCTCGCGCCAGCTAGGGCGTGTCTGACGGATCTTGATGTTGAGGTCCGGCAGAGTTCCGGTCATGGGCAAGCAATTGATGCCGGATGCGGCGTGGGCGGTGCTGGAGCCGTTGTTGCCGGATCATTCGCCGCGTCGGGGTGAGCGGTGGCGTGATCACCGTCAGGCGATCGAGGGCATCGCCTACAAGTACCCGGTGGGCGTGCCCTGGCGGGAGGTGCCGGAGCGGTTCGGGCCGTGGCAGACACTCTACGAGCGGTTCGGCCACCGAACTCGTGATCAACCTCAAGCGCACGACCCACGAACTGCTCCCCATCGACTTGAGCGGTGAACCCACCACCGTCGAACTCATATCGCATGTGGAAATCGGCGAACTGATCGACCGCCGACCACAGAAGGCGCTGAATCACAGCATGACGAGCACAACCTTTTGGAAATAAACTGACCAGCAGAGCACAAATTTGACACGTGCATGATGCCGCCCGCCTGGGCTACGGTGACCAGGTCGCCCTCAACGGCGAGCGAGTCGAACAACGCCCATATGGCCGCATTTTTGCGGAAATGATGTGGTGAAGCAGCCGGAGGGGGAGCAGTGCGGGAGCCGCGGCGGTGGTGGCAGGAGGTCGAGGCGAGCGACTGGACGGCGTTCGCCATGCCTGACGACCTGGTGCGGGAGCGGTATACCGCCCTGCTGGCCGCGCTGGAGGAGTTGTCCACTCGCGGCCCCATGTCCACTCTGACCGAAATCGCCGATCAGGCCAAGGAGGTCGGCTACCACGATCCCCTACCCGAGGGTGAGTTGCGTTCGGCGCTCGACCAACTCGCCAAATGGGGATTCGCCGAGCCCTTCCGGGACTACGCGGCGCCGGTCCGCAGTTTTCAAGGGATGGTCGTCCGACAGGAATCGTGGGCACTCACCCGCAAGGGCAGGGGGATCGTCGCCGCAGTGCGACTCGCAATCGTCGACGCACGGAGAGCACTGCAACTGCCCAGCAGGCTCCTCGACGGGGTTGAGAGCACGATCCGCGGATTGTTGGCACACGCGGATAGCGACCCGGGTTTGCTCCCGGTGGACTTGGACGACGTGCGGACACGGGTCGACGAACTGCAGAAGGTGACCGCCGACTTCTACGCGGCACTCGCCCAGATGGTGCAGTCCGACGTCACCGACGACGATGTCTTCGGCGAGAACCGGGACCGGGTCGTCGAGGCGTTGCGGCAGTTCCCTCGCGAATACGAACGAGCGCTGCAGCGAGTGGAAGCGGCTTTGAAGGATTTGCGAGCGGCGGGCCATCACGCCTTGGTGGAGGCTGCGGTCGGCCACGCCGGTTTGATCGATGCGGCCGATCAGCAGAGCTGGGTGGAGGACAGGGTGCGGCGGCTCGCCGACCTGGAGGCGTGGTTCCACCCCGACGGCACAGTGCACCGGTTGATCGCCTCGGCGACGGGAGCCGTGCACACGCTGCTCGTGGCGATCGACCGCCGCTACACGGCCCGCCGGAGGGGATCCGACCTCGGGCACGACTTCCGGATCCTGGCGCGGAGTCTCCACGGGCAGCCGACGGACGTCGAGGCCCGGCGTGTGTACGCCGCCGCGTTCGGGGACTGGCCCGCGTGGCACGCCGTGGCTCGGGCGACCGAGGAGGACGTGGCGCACGGGACGTTGGCGGTGGGTAGCCGCACCAGACACCACGTCGAGGTGACACTGCGGGAGCACGAGCGCCACGGACCCCCCAGCGGACGACCGCGCAAGGTGGCGGACACGAGCAAGGAGCGCGAGGCCGCACTGAAGGACGCCGCAGAGCAAGCCGTGCACCGGCAACGGCTGATCGCCTTGTTGGAGACCGGTGGCGAGGTCGGGCTGGACCACTTCGCCGGGCTCACCGCCGACGCGGCCACGGTCCTGATGCGCACCATCGAGGTCGCGCTGACCCGGTTGGACCCCGTCACCGGCCTCGGACGAGCCTATGCGGACAGCGCGAACCTGCAGGTTATGGTGAGGATCGGGGTCCCGGGGAGGGTGGTCCGCGTCCGACTCTCCAACGGGGTGCTGACCGCCCCCGATGTTCGCGTGCGCGTCATCCCGTCCGCCGACGTCGAGACCGATCCCGACACCGAACGCAAGGGCGGTGCGGCATGAGCAGCGCCCGTGCCCTGACTCCCGAACTCCGGGAGCCCGCGCGCAAACTGATCGCCACCGGTCGCATCCTGGCCGAGCGCGATGTGGAGCTGTACCGGGCCGCCGTGCAGGGGCGCCGCGACCTGACCGAATTCTTCCGCACGGAGCTCGGCTGGACTCTGGAGGTCGTCGAGTCCGCTGAACTGGTCCGCCTCCACAAACGTCGCACCGACGTGCCGACCGACCGGGGACCGTGGTTACGCCGT
Organism: Saccharothrix sabaoui; assembly: GCF_051756985.1. Lineage (NCBI taxonomy): Bacteria > Bacillati > Actinomycetota > Actinomycetes > Pseudonocardiales > Pseudonocardiaceae > Saccharothrix > Saccharothrix sabaoui. Next base: position 41,904 of record NZ_JBPKJK010000056.1, on the reverse strand, counting down.
GACGGCCGTGATGCGCACCTGGCTTCGAAGGACGTGCTTGTACTGGTCGCGCTCGTGTGCGAACAGCTGTGGCGCAGGCCGCGGATGAGCCTGCGCGAGTTGATGCAGGCCATCGCCCAGGTGTGCGCCGCCGAGGCGCCGACCAGGCAGCTGCCCCACTTCAAGATCGTCGCCTCCGACGGCACGGGGAAGAAGGAGGCGCGGACCAGCCGGATCAACCTCGTCGACGCCCTCAAACTCCTGGAGAACGAGGGGGCGATCTCCGTGGACGCGGACCTCGACCGCGTAATCGGCGAGGACGAGAGCGATCTGGTGGTCACCGCCTCGCGGGAGAGATTGGCGCAGAAGTTCTCGGCGCTGTCTCCCGCCCTCCTCGGCTTGGAGGGACTGCCGGTGGCCCGGCACGCCGATGCCCTGTCGTCGAGCGTACTGGTCGACGACTCCGCCCCCGTGGACGAACCGACCGTCGACGACCGGCGACTGCTGGCCATCCGCCGCCTGGTCGACGATCCCGCCACCGACCCGCTCGACGACCGGGCCGCGATGCCGTACCTGCACACACCCGCCGGCCGCGACCGGGCTCTCGAGGTCACCGCGGCCCTGGGGTTCACCACGACCGCTCGGCGCGACTGGTGGGAGGTCACCGATGCCACCGGCATCGGCACGTCGATCAACTTCCCCAACGGGCGGCGGAACGAGCGGCAGGCGGCGCTCGCCCTGCTGGAGGCGGTGAACCGGCGTGCCGAACCGCAACGCGAGCTGCACATCTCCGAGGTGGTCGAGTTGTTCGAGCGGGTGAGGACGACCTTGCCGCGCTGGGCAGCCGCCTACGACCACCGCCTGCGCGTGCTGGCGAGGGCGGCGGCTGCGGAACTCGTCGCCGTCGGGTTGCTCGTACCGGTGCGGCAGGACACCTGGCAGCCGACACCCGGTGTCCACTTCTGGCGGGTCGTGGTCCGGCGCACCAACACGTCGAACACCGAGGAGCACAGCGAGCGATGAGCACTACGGAGCACCCGGCGACGCGGTTGGGGGCTGTGCGCGATCTGCCTTCCGTCGGTGTGCCGGGCGTCGACGGCCGTTGGCAACCGTCCCGTGCCGGTGTGGTCAACTCCTGGGCCTGGTCCAACGAGGTCTTGGTGTTCGCGGACGGTTGGATGACCCTGACCGGCCCGAACGGGTCCGGCAAGTCTTTGACGGCGTCCATGCTGGTCACGCTCCTCCTGGACGCCGACACCTCGCAGACCGCCCTGTCCGTGTCGGGCAAGGCGGCGGGCACGCTGACCAGCAGGCACACCGACCGCAATGAACGTGAGGACCGCACGGGCGCCTGGTGGCTCGAATACGGGATGCGGGACGCGGACAGTTCGGAGACGACTTACCTGACCACCGGGCTATGGCTGCGTTCGGTCGGTGGAAACCTTCAACGGGCCTTCTTCATCGCGCCTGCTCGGGTCGGCCCGCAACTCGTGCTGGAACGGGAGGGGAACCCCGTCCGCATCGAGGACCTGGCTGCTCAACTGGCCATGGCCGGTGGCGAGTTGTTCACGTCGGCCGCCCCGCTGAGGTCGAAGGCTTCGGGGCACCTCGCGGCGGTCGGTGACGAACCCGGTTACCGCCACGCGGTGCGCACCCGCCTGTTCGCCCCGCTGGACGAAGTCCAGTTCGAAGCGCTCGTTGGCGTCCTGCGCAGCCTGCGGAGCCTGCGCACCGCGGAAGCCATCCCGCCGGCTCAGATGCGCGCCGTCCTCACCGAGGCCTTGCCCGCCTTGGACCCCGACCGCCTGACCGTCATCGGCGAAGCCATGGAACGCATCTCCGAACTGGAGACGCAACTGGTCGACATGCGCGACGAGGCCAAGCAGCTGACTGCCACCGACAGGCGGTACCAACGGTATGTCTCGGCGCTGGTCGCGGTGGAGGCGGCGCAGCTCGCGGCGGCCAACACGGACTTCGACGCCCAGACGCGCCGGACCCGGGATGCCACCGCGAAGCTCGACGCGGCCCGACGGGAGCAGGACGAGGCCGCGGAGCGGCTCAAGGACCTGAACGCCCACATCTCCAAGCTCGAAGGTCGACGGGATGCGACGGACACCGCGCTGCGCGGTCACGCCGGAGCCGAACTCCCGCACATGGAACGCCGGGCGGCGGAACTGACGCAGGAGGCCGTTCGAGCTGAAGGCCGAGCCGACGAAGCCGAGCACGACGCCCGGAGCGCAGCCGAGCAGTCCGTCGAGGCCGCGTCGAGCGCCGTGGAAGGGGCGGTCCACCTCGCAGAGCTGTCCGACGAACTGCGCTCCGCATCCCGCGAGGTGGGAGCCGGCGCCGCACTCGACAGGCTCTTCGAGGTCGCTGACCTGCTGACGTCGGCCGGCGAGCACGAGCCGTCGGCGGTCGAGTTCCAGCAGACGTGCGCCACCCCACTGGCGTGGGTGGCCGCGCGCACCGAGCAGGTCGCCCGCGTCGACGGAGCGCTGCAGGCGCACGCGGACGCCCAACGCGACGAGCGCTCGGTCGCCCAGGAGCTGCGCCGGCTCGAACAGGACGAGACCGAGGCCCGGCACCGCGCGGAGGACTCGACCCTGGCACGCCAAGCGGCCGAGGCACGACTGGTCGAGGAGGTCGCCGCCTGGGAGGCACGGGGCACGCACTTCGGCGACGTGCCCGTCGACCTAGTCGAAACGCGCGATTCGGTTGGCGAGCGCCTGGCACCGGACCGCATTGAAGCCTGGCTCTCGTCGGCTGAGAGCCTCGTCCGCAGCCGGATCGACGTGGCGGGACGTCACCGCGCCGCCGACACCGCCGCGGCTCTGCGGGATCAGGCCGAGCAGTCGCTCGGCGCCGCGCGCGAGGAGCAGCGGAGCGCCGAGGAGGCAGTCGGGGAGACGACCGCGGCGCTCTTGGCGGTGCACGAGGAGAACCAGGCCGAGGAGGCGGAGGACGGGCGCCGACGCGACTCGGCGGCCGAGAGGTGCGCACGGGAGACGGTCGCCGCACGACACCAGCTGGACATCGCCGAGCAAGCCGCTCGCGAAGCCGACGCAGCCGCCGGGCGGGCCGCGACGAGTTGGGTGGAGGAGATCCACCGGTGGCACCATGCCGCGCGGTTCCTGACCACCGTCCCCCTCCCCGAACCCGCCGTGGACATCGACCCGGCCACCGTCCGGATCGCGGTGGTGCAAGCGCACGCGCAGGTGAAGACAGAGCTGGAGCTCCTCGTCGACGCCGCTCGGCGGGCAGTCACGAGCGCTCGGGGCGCGGTTGACGAGGTCGAGGGCGCACTCGCCGATGCTCGGAGGGCGGCTCCGGTTCCGACGGCGCCCCCGTGGCGTGGTCGCCGACCGGACCAGGGCGTACCGCTGTGGGCCCTGGTGGACTTCGCCGAGGGTTTGTCACCCGACGAGGCGGACCGGCTGGAGGGTGCACTCCTGGTCTCCGGCCTGCTGGACGCGCTCGTGACGCAGGACGGTTCGGCACTGGTCGGCGACCTGGTCCTCACCTCCGACGTACCGGCGCCGGGACGCACGCTGGCCGATCTGTTGCGCCTTGAACCCTCCCCCGGCGTTCCCCCGGACCGGGTCACCGCGCTGCTCCGGTCGATACCGGCTCCTCAGGTGGTCGAGCACGGCATCATCGCCGCAGGGGCCCTGACCGCAGCCGCACCTGAGGGGTACCGCGCGGAGTTCATCGGCCGCACGACCCGCGAGCGCAGGCGCCTGAGGCTGGTCGCCGACCTGGAAGCAGAACTGGCCCGCGCCGTGGCGGTGGTCGGCGCGGCCGAGGAGGAGGTGTCGAAGCGGGAGGCGGACGTCCTCGCGGCGAGGGCGGAACGCGACGCGTTCCCCGAACCGACCGCACTCTTGAACGCGCGCCGGGAAGCGGAGCGGCTCCGTGCCGAAGCGGACCAGGCACGGCACCGGGCAGCGGAGCGCACGACCCAGGCGGAGCGGGAGCGGGACCGGGTGCTCGCCCTGCTGGACGCGGCAGCGACGAAGCGGGTCTCCCGCGTCGCCAGTGCCGAGCAGCAGCTCCGTCATGCCGAGGAGGTCGCCGTCCGGGCACGTTCCAAATCCGACGAGGCGGCACGGGTAGCGGAGGTACGTCGAACGACAGCAGCCGAGACGGCCACAGCACTGAGCGAGGCGACCGAAGCACAGCGGGAGGCAGATGGCGAACGCGCGTCGTTCCCCGACTTGGAAGATGTCCGGCGTGCACACACAGATGAGGACCGCCACGAGGAGGAGTTGCGTCGCGCGACCGCGCTGGTCATCCCAGCCGCGGAACGCCACCGGGAAGCCGGCGAGGCGGTGCGGGAAGCCCTGCGTCGGCTGAATCACGCGGCCACGCTGCCTGACGGGACGTTGCTGCCCACTGAACGAACGCTTCTCCGGGAGCACGGCACCATCGTCACCCGCCTGGGGCACCAGGTGGAGCTGTGGGGACAGGCCGCCAAGCGCGCCGCTGACCTGTCCCGTCAAGCACGCGCCTCGGCCGACGTGGCTCGTCAACGCGCCGACATCGCCGCCAGGTCGCGGGCTGAGGTGGAGGAGGCCAGGCTCACCGCGATCCGTGAAGCCTCCGCCGTCGCCGAGGCGCGGGAACTGCACGGTGCCGAGTACGAGCAACTGCGGTCCGCCAGGGAACAGGTCGTCACCGAGCTGACCGGCGCGAAGGAGGAGCACTCCGGGGTGCTCAAGCGCGGTCAGAAGGCCGGAGAAGCCGCAGCCGCAGCACAGGCCACGCTCAATGGCATCGCGCCCCAACGCGAGGCCGCCGAGAGACGACGTGATGGGTGCGTGCGACAACTCGGTCGGCTCGTCGAGGAACGCTTCGCCTCCGTACCGGACGACCTCAGGGACGACTCGGGCAAGCCCGCGCACCTCACCGCCGCTCTCACCTGGGCACGACGGCTGCTGGCCGACCGCACGGGAGGAACCGACCGGTTGGAGGCACTTCGCCAGGCACGCGCCCAGGCGCTCTCCCAACTGGAGGCGAGCGTCCGCACGACCAGCAGCGCTTTGGCGCGGTTCGACCGCCAAGTCGTGCTCGAAACCGTCGAGGGCACCGAGTGGCGTCGTGCCGTGGTGGCCGACCCCGGAGCGAACCGGGGTGAAGACCTCCACGCTGCCGTCGAGAAGCTGGAAGCGACGGCAACGCAGTTGGAGGAGGACCTGCGAGATGACGTGAAGCGCACCTTGAAGACGGGCCTGTTCACGCAACTCCGGCGCGACATCCTGGTCCGCAGGCAGGCGGCCCAGGAGTTGGTTCGCCACATCCGCGGCACTCTTGCCGAGGTGCGCACCGGTGTGGCCAAGGTCGGCGTGCAGGTCGACTGGATCGTCCGGGAGGACGAGGACGCCCGGCGCATGGTCGAGTTGATCTCGCAGCCGCAGTCGGATGAGATTTTCGAGGACATGTACACCGTGCTGCGCCAACGGATGAACGAGAAGGCGGGCGAGTCGTGGAAGGACCGCGTCGCGCACACCTTCGACTACCGCTCGTGGCACGACTGGAAGATCTTCGTCACTCACTCCTCCTTCAGCGACCAGGACCAGGGGAAGTTCCGCGAGGTGACTGCGCGTTCCAACCCGCTGGAAACCCTGTCCACCGGCGAGCGGCGGTTGGCGACCATGCTGCCCCTCCTCGCGGCGGCGTGGTCGATGTACTCCGGAGCGGACTACCGGGGACCGCGGTGGGTGTCGATCGACGAGATCGACGCCGCGTTCGACGAACCGAACCTCCGGCAGGTGCTTGCCCTCCTCCGATCCTGGGAGTTCGACGTGCTGGCGACCGCACCGTTCATCACTCCCATGATCAAGAAGGAAACGGGTCGGGTCGTGGTCCACCAGGTCGTCACCGCGGGCAAGCGCCGCGTCACCGTGCCGTGGCTGTGGGAGGGACAGGGCGAGCCGGAAGTGCTGACCCTCGACTTGGCCCTCGGCAGGAGCGACGACTGATGCCAGCACGGCTGGACGACCTGGCACGCGACCAGGACCTGGCTCCGCTGTGGGAGGCCGTGCACAGGAGGCTGTGCACGGGTGCTCGACCGGAGGCCATCGCAGGGATTCGCGTGGACGGCCTGTCGACCAACGGGATAGCGCTGCTCAGGGCGTGGCTGGACACCACCACGCGCCGTCGACGCGACAAATCGGCCGTGGAAGTCCGGGACGGCGCGGCAGTGGTGCCGTTGCGCCAAGTGCTGACCGCCCTCGGAGTAGGGACCGACCAGTTGCTCCCCCTGGTTGAGTTGGCCGTGGGGCGTCCGGTGATCGACTCGGCGGCCCTGCGACGGGAAGCCCTCGCCCAACGACGTGACCTCTGGGCCGAAGTCGAGGCGAAGCTGCCCACCCTGCCTGGTCTGGTCGCGCGGATGCGCGCCGCGGGAACCGACGACGAAGCGTCGGTCCGGCGCTTCACCGACGCGCTGGCGAAGATCGTCTCCGCACTGCCGTGCGATCCACCGATCAGCCTGGCCAAGTTGTCCCACGACAATGCGGGTGATCCCCACTTCTTCGACCTCGATCGTCTCGCCGGCGCGCGGCTCGTGAGCGCGGTCGCGGAGTGGACCGGCAAGCCCGAACCGACACGTCCCGATTTGATCCGGGCTCTGCTGACCGAGGTAGGCATCCTCGCCGACCGGTTGTCCGCCACGGTCCTGTTGCACCAAGTGCGAGTGGTCGGCGACGGCCCGGTGGACCGCCGCCTGCGCGACGCGACCACACCGGTAGCGGTCACGCTGCTGGACCTGACCGTGCACCCACCCACGCTGGCTCCCCAGGTGCTCACCGTTGTGGAGAACCCTTCCGTCCTCGAAGCCGCGATGCGCCACCGAAGCCCGCTCGCCTTCGCATGCACCAGCGGCCACCTCGGCAGTGTCGACCACGCTTTGCTCCAACTCGCCGTCGACCAGGGCGTTGCCTTGCGCTACGCGGGAGACCTGGACGGCCCTGGCCTGCGCATCGCCGGCCAGGTCGCGACGACGTACGGAGCCACGCTGGTTGCCATGTCTGCGGACGTCGTCCGGCACGCCGGGGCGGAGCCGTCTGCCGTGCCGTTCGGTGAGCCTGCCGACTGGCTCGATCCCGGACTCCGAGATGCCATCGCCCTTTCCGGACGCATCGTGTACCAAGAACACGACGCGGTGTTGGGAGAGCTTCTCACGGATCAGCCCGATCTACATACGCACTCGACTTGAACACGAATCATATCCAAACGGTCGTCCGCACGCCTTGGAAAGTCACGTGTCGACGTAGTCTTCGAGGTTGTCGAACTGCCGCTGAACGCGTTCGGCTTCGCAGCTTTGTCCCTCGTACAGCCTCCAGCACTTCCCGCCATATCATCCAATAAGGCCACCAGTGCAAGCGTCCAACTATTGAAGTTTGTGATGTTGTCAACATTTTTAGCGAGTTCACTTCGCGTCGTTTAACGCCGAAAATACCCGCAGACGCCGCCCGTAGTGACGGAGCGTGTTCACCGAAGAGGGCTCCGGCTTCCGCTGCATGAAAGTCTCCGTGGGGAATCCCCCACTCTTGCCACAGGAGGCTCGCGCCCCTGCTAAGCTGGACTTATGAGCCACCCCTCCTCGACAGGAGTGGGGAATTTCCCACGGGCGCGTGTTCGGGCAAACCTCTCGGACACGCGCACTATTCACACGGCCCACGGGTTTGATGATCACATCAGCCTCGTGGGCCGTGTGCGTGTAGCGAACTTGCAGGTCAACTGCCCTGTAGAGGCTCGCCACGCTCTCTATCTCAGCATCGGCCAGGGTCGCTCCGACGTTACCCAGTGAGTCGATCATCGCGTGCACCTCGGCTGCGCTCAGCGCGTCTGGTGCCGGCGTTCCCTCCAGTTCCGCCCGCGCGGCTGCCCGTACCGCCTGCGCCTCGTTCATCGGCTCGACCAGTGCCAGCGGGTCAATTCCCGCTTTGATCGCCTCTTGGAACCGGCTCAACTGAGCTTCCGCTTTGGCGAGCCGCGCTTTCACGGCCTCCCTGCCGTTCGCCGCGCCGTTCGCTCCCTGCGACTCCAACAGGGCGGCAACGGTCCGGTCCCGGTTCTCCGGCGCGAACAATCGCCCGAGCCACCCGTTCACCGCATCCTGAAGAACGTCCTCGCGGAGGTAGACCGTAGGCGGATGCGTGGCGAGCGCAGGTGATCCGGGCGCGAGCGTCCTAGCCGGACACCGGTAGTACACGCCGCGCGCTCGTGGGCTTGCTTCCATCTTCCGACCGCAGGCGGTGCACCTAACGATGCCCCGGAACAGGTACGGCCGTTTCGTGGGCCGCTCGGCGCGCTCGGTCTTGCGTGCCGTCTTGAGCCCGCCAGCGGACTTCGACTTGCGTAGCAGGTGCGCCTGCGTGAACTCCTCAACGCTCACGATCGCCGGGTGCGCAGGCTTGCGGGACCGCACGATCCGGTCGGCGCTCGCCCGCCGGAAGCGGATCACGTAGCCGGCCGCCACGTCGTCAGGGTCGAGCAGCATCTCCTGCCGCGCCCACCGGCCGAAGAACGCGAACCCGGTGTACCTCGGGTTGTCCAGGATCGCCCGGACCGTGCTGCCCTGCCAGCCATCGGCCAACCGGTGCCGGTTCTGGTCCGGCCGCCGAGCAGACGGGCAGGGAATCCCGTCCCTGTTGAGGCCCGTTGCGATCGCCCGGTCACCTCGACCGCGCACGTACTCGGCGAAGATCCGCTGGACCACCTCCGCCGACTGCTCGTCAATGGCCAGCACCCGCAACCGGTAGCCCTCACTCGCCTTCCGGGGGTTCGGGTGCGGACCACCGTCCACCACGACGTAACCGTACGGCGCACGTCCGCCCTGGTGCCGCCCCTCGTTCACGACTTGAGCGTCCATCGCCGCGCGAACTCGTGCCTGCACGTGCTGCCGCTCGGATTCGCTCATCCCTCCGAGCACGCTCATCAGCATCTTGTGTGACGGGTTCCGGGCGTCGAACTTCCCGCCCAGCTCCGGCACCCACAGGTCAACGCCGTACGCGGCGAACTTCGGCGCGACGAGTGAGAACTGATTGCCGAACCAACACCGAGTGCCCTCCCCGACCACCAGGGCGTTCCACCCGCGATACGAGTCCTTCAACGCCGCGAGCAGCCGAGCCGCCTCTTCGCGCCGCTCCCACGGCACGGACCTCGACTGCCCTACGTCGAAGAACTCCTCAGCGACGACACCGCCAAGCGGCTCCACGAACTTCCGCGCGTTGCCGAACTGCCAACCACGCGACGTCTCGGGATCTTGGTTGTCCTCGGTCGAGCACCGCCCGTAGACCGCTACCGGCCCGATCCCGTCCTCGATCGCTTCGACCACCTCGACGCCCAGCAGCTCGTCCAGCGTCGCCCACGGATCTCGGCTGATTTCAACAGTCATCGTCACCCCCTCCCGGAGGTCCGTCCAAGACCTCCACCTCGGTCAGTTCGACCAGTATGGCAAGCAGTATGCGGCTGGTAGAAGCCGTCAGCACAGGTAGTTCATCCGGCAGGCGCACGGTGACACGGCCATCACCGGTCATGCCTGATCACCGCCCTGCGAGCCGATTTCATCATCCCTACTCGCTCGACAGCCGCCCGGATGTCGGCCGTCAGGTAGCCACGGACACGCCGTGAGGTCTCCCCATCCGGCACGTACTGCCGCAGCGGCTTGCACCCCAGCTCGCTCATCTCGCGAGCGAACGTGACCGCCTCGACCTCCAACCCCTCGACCAGCTCCGATGTGGGCACGAACTCGCGTTCGTCCAGCTCCTCGCCGAGGTAGTCCACGACCGCCGCCAACGGTTCCGGCAGGTCCACGACCCATCCGTCCGACGTCCCGCTCACGATCGCCTTGACGACCGACGTCGAGTCGATCGGACGTGCCGCATCGTCACCCACGGCGTGACCGGCGAGTGTGCCCGCGGCTTCCCTCAGCGCTCGACCACGCGCACAGATCACCCTCCACTCGGCGTTGGGCATGTAGTACGTCCGCACGGTCATGGCGATCATGTCCGTCCCAGCGTCCGTCTCGCCGTCCGGCCGGAGGATGCCGACGCCCTTGTGACTCGGCAACAACGTCGAAGCGTCGTACCCACGCGTGTTCATCTGCTCGCCGAGCACGATGTTCGAGTCACGCCAGTCCATCACCCGCAGCGCGAACCGCGAGCCGAGCACCGCCCGCAGCCGAGACGGGATGGTGTTCGAGTCCGGCCGCTGAGTGGCCAGGATGACCACCACACCGGCCGCCGGTCCCTTCCGCACGAGGTAGGTCAACAGGTCCGCGATGTACGCGCCGAGCGTGGTCTTCTTGCCGCCCACCTGCTCACGCGTCGGGTTCTCCAGGAACACCTGAACCTCGTCGATCACCACCCCAGTGATCGGCATCGCAAGGTCTGCGTCCCGCGAGATGGCTGGCGTGATCTTCGACTCCGGACAGATCTCATCGTCCAATGTGGCCATCCGCGCATACCGCGCTTGGACCTCCGCCACCAACTCCACGAGGTGATCCCGCACGGCGTACGCGTGCTCAAGCTCGTCCCCGCACACGTAGCGGTAGGCGATCTGCTCGGCGGCCTCCCAGTCCTTGCCACCCTTCCCGTCAAACACGTACAGCCGCGCGTACGGGTCCAGCACGAGCCCAGCGGCAGCCAACCGAGTAGCGAACGTCTTGCCCTGCCTAGGAATCGCCCCAACGAGCAATGACGTCCACACCAACGGAAGATCAATCCGCCGGTTCCGCGCGTCCCGACCGAACGGCACCGGCCGCCACGCATCCCACCGCTCCACGTCGAGCAGCGGCGTCCGCAACGGCGCACCCGCATACGGGTCTTCATCCGCCACCCACAGAGCCACCCGCCCCGCGTGCCCGCCCCGACCGCGGACCCGCTCCACGATGAGCTGCACCTCGTCCACCGCCAGCGCCGATGCCAGCGCGTCCCGGTGCTTGATGACGTCCACAGCCTTCCGCGTGGCCGGAAGGTCGACCGTGACCGCCCAGCCCTCACCCACACGTGCCGCGCGCTCGACCAACCGCAAGGTCTCGTCCTTGCCGATCAGCTTCGCGTCCCGGAACGCGTCGACCAGGAGCTGCGAGTCCATCGTCCAAGCCAGTGTGCGCGGTCCACCCAACACCGCCTTGCGCCCCGGCGAGCCGTCCTTCCGACGCCCCACGATCGCCAGCACCACCGACACCAACCCGGCGGCACTCCACAAGACAATCCCGCCATAGAGCACGTACAGAACGAGCAGCGCCGCCGCGACAGCCCCGACCACCGCACCGGTCACCTTCCACCGGAACAGCGTCAAGACGCGGATCTCCACGAACTTGTCCGCCAACTTCTCGGACTGCTCCGCAGCCTCCCGGTAGTCCCGCACGCGAACCCAGCGCCGCCACGCGCGAGCCGCTACCACTGCTCCCCTGCCCACTCCGCTGACGAACCGACTCGGCAGACCCACAAGCCATCCGAGTACATATTTCAACCAACACTGAAGGAATTGTGATGACTTCAACTTCGGCGGTACGACACCGCCTCGCCGCCAGCCGCTCCCCAACCGCCGAACCAACGTCTTCGGTTCACCGACCAACTCGCCATCGAGCACCGGCTCCGTAGGCACCAGGTCGCCGTTCATGAACGGCCCCCGTCCTCCATGAGCGCCGCAGCAAGCCGTGACGACAACCCGCGCGAGCACCCGGTGACTTCCCGGACCCACGCCGGCGTCACCTTCACGTCCGGCGTCCGCGCCGCCCGAGCCACCGCGAGATAGTCCGCGAACGACGTCCGCGGAGCCGTAGGCGCCGGTGCCGGCGGAGCGCTCGGCGCAGCGCTCACGGCCGCGCCGAGCTTGTCCCGCAACTCCGTAACCGCCTCCGCCGCCACGAACACGACCAACGGCGGCACCGAGTGCAGCACCACGAGCGCCGCCGAGCCGGCCACGAACGCACTCCAGGTGTTCATGACGTACGTGGCAGCGAGCGTGAACCACTTCGCCGCCCGCACCCACCCGCCCATCCGGACGCCGTACCGCGCGGTGACCTGCTCGGCCCGGAGAATCGCCAGGAGCACGAGCGACACCATCGGATCGAGCAGCCACGCCGCAGCCCAGGCGAGCGACCACACCGGCGCACCAGCCGCTGCGAACTGCTGGACGTTGGTCATCGTGAACGCCAGCCCGAGCAAGATCCCCGTCCAGCACAACCGGTCAACCTGTCGAGCCGCCCGATCAACCGGCTCACTCATCGTCGCTCACCCCGACGACGAGACGGCTCGTACGTCGTCACGGTCAGCGCTCGCGTCAACGCATAGGACGCGAACAGCGCCGGCACGACGAGCACCACCAGGAGCAGCCACCCGTCACCGCGATGGGTGATCACGACCCACTGCACGAGCACGATCAATACCGCGTTCACGGCCACCCGGCCAGCGAGCGACACCAGCCGCGCACTCGTCCGTGCCGCACTCGCGGCGGCCTTCGCTCGCCGAGCACCAGCCCGCCAGACGAGCAGCAACACCAGGACCACGCCGAGCCCAGCGAGCAGTTGCGTCGGAGTGAGGCTGAGAGCGTTCATGAACCCGGCCCCCTCTCGACCCGTTCACCGCGTCGCAGCCAGTGCGGGTGCAGATCGCGCCGATCATCGGCAGCCAGCCCACCCCACACGCCGACCGTGTCCGCCCCGGCCGTGCGCAACGCCAGTTCCAAGCACTCGTCCCGCACCGGGCAGCCGGCGCACATGCGCGCGGCCAACTCCCGATCGGTCATCTCCTCGTCAATCCACGGCGGCAAGTCCGGGAACGCCTCCATGCAGAGCCCGTCGCGTTCCACGACCAGGGCCAGCACCGCACTCGGCACCCACCGGAGCCGGTCCAGCTCCCAGGCGATCTCAACCAGGTTCACGGCGTGCCTCCCGAACGGGGCTTGCCGAGCAGCCGCACGAGCGCGACCACCGGGATGACGAACCGGCCGTGCCGCCGCACCAGCGGCAGCCTGCCGAGCCGAACGGCGCGGTGGATCGTGGCCGGCTCGACTCCGAGCGCCCAAGCCGCCTGACGAACGGTGTAGCCGGAAGAAGACAGAGAAGTACGCATCAGAAAAGCCCTTCGACTAATCGAGCTGACGATTTCAGCTCTAGATTGCTGATTTCAGCGCAACGGAAGGCGCGTTTGATCGCACCCGACGCGAAATGCGCCGTGTCACGTCACGGAACAGCGGAAGACGGCTAATCTCAGCGCTGAGGCGGAGCGCGGAGGAATACGTGTCGGAGGATTGGGCGGCAGTCGCCAAGGCCATCAACCAGCGCGTGAACGAGCTGGGTTGGCGTCAACGGGAGCTTGCGGAACGCTCGCACGTCTCCCAAGCGATCGTCCGCGAGATCCAGCACCACACAGTCGAGCGCCGCCGCAGCCCGCGGACCCTGGAGTCCCTGTCGACCACGCTCGGCTGGCACCCGCAGCACCTGGACTCCGTGCTGCACGGTCGAAGGCCACCGGAAGCCGACGAGCCGATCACCAACCCGACCGACAGCCTCTGGTCCCGTTTGGACGGTTTCGAGCAGCGGCTCAACGACATCACCGACCGCCTCGACGACCTCAAGTCGGACCTCTCGACCGTGATCGAACACGTCCGCGACCGCCGCTAGCGCGATGCATTTCCGCTGGTAGAACGAGCTGCTTTCCATAGGCTCAATTCCACAGCGGAGAGGCCTTCGGCCCCATGCATCACCGATGCACATCCAGTGCACCACCAGTGCACATCGCTCCGGGGGATAGCGAGAAGATGAGCCAGCACGAGGGTTGGACCGGCCGAACCGCCAGCGCACTCCAAGCAGCGATGCGCCTCACCAACGAAGCGTTCGCCGAGCACCTGGGAATCGCCGTCCGCACGGTCGCCGGCTGGCACCAGAAACCGGACCTCAAGCCGAAGTCCGAGATGCAACAGCTCCTCGACACCACCCACGACCAGGCGGACCCAGCGGTCAAGTCCAGGTTCGCCGCCCTGATCACACCGAAGCTCGACCTCCCCGACGGCTCGGCAGCCGACGCCGAACTACGGCTCAGCTCAGACCCGAACATCGTCGCGGCGCTCGACTGGCTCGACCAGCACGCAAGCTGGGAGCCGGGAACGGCACGGCGCGACGTCGCCGCCCGCCTCGTCCGCCTGGACGTCCGCGCGCTACAGGACCGGGGCGTCCGCCGAGGTCGGGTGAACCAGCGCGACACAGCACGAGCGCTCGCTGAGTACTACGGCACGACCACCACCGACCACGGCCGCTACGCCGCCCGCTTCGGCTCCGCCACCCGCGCGTCCACGACCGTGCTCACGCACCCGAACTGGCTCGACCTCGACTGCCCACTCATCTCGGCCCACGACCGGCTCAAGCTGTCGACCGTAACCCCGGACGATCTTCAGCCGATGAACGAGGAGAGCGCTGGACGCGCGGCCCAGCGGCTGGCCGAAGCCCTGGCGCTCGGCAACCGCATGGTCAACATGCCGCTGTATCGACTACTCGACGTAGGCGTGCAGAGGAACAAGCTCGGCGGCGGAGTCGGCGTGACGAACTTCGTGGGGTACGTGGTGACGATGGACCTGCTCGAAGGCGAGCTGGTCGATGCGCTCACCACCAACCAGCCGATCAGCCCCGGCGCCCTACCCCTCCGCGACGCCTACCTACCCAACCTGCTCTCGGTCCTCGACGTCTCCAGCCGCATGTGCGCGGGCGGCGCTCTCGCCCTGACCGCGATCGCACGGCCAGCCGACCCCTTCCGCGGCGAAGCGGACTACCTCCTGCTGGTCCAGGAACGCTCCGGCCACGTCATCAACGCCGCACGCCGCCTGGCCGTGATTCCCAAGGGCTTCCACCAGCCGCTGACCGACTACCGGGCCGATACCCAGATCGGCGCGACGCTCCGCCGCGAGATGGAAGAGGAGCTGTTCGGCCGCGACGACATCGACAACACGGTCGGCGACCAGCGCCACGCGGACCCGATGCACCCGACCCGCCTGTCCGAGCCGATGCGCTGGCTGCTCGCCGAGCCCGGACGTCTGCGGATGGAGTGCACCGGCTTCGGCCTGAACCTCGTCAGCGGTAACTTCGAGTTCGCTAGCCTGATCGTGATCGAAGACGAACAGTTCTGGACCGAGTTCGGCGGACAAGTCCGAGCGAACTGGGAATCAGCGAACCTCCGTCAGTTCTCCAGCCTCGACACCGACAGCCTCGAAGAACTGACCAACGATGTAGCGTGGAGCAACGAAGGACTGTTCGCGCTCCTCCAGGGACTCCGCCGCCTACGGCAAATCGGCGGAAGTCGCGTGAACCTGCCAACGATCGAATGGGAGACAGAGTGACCGCCAACTGGCAAGCCGGAAACGCCAACGAGGACGGCGCGGTGACCCGCGGCTGGCTGGTAGGCCACTTCATCGACCCGTCCGAGGGCGTCCGGTCCCAGAAGGACGTAGAGGTCAAGTGGTTCAACCACCCGGCGGGTGACAAGCGCGTCGAGTGGACCTCCGACGACCAGCGAACCACCCTGGTCCTGTTGGTACAGGGCAACTTCCGCATCGACACCACCGAAGGCAACACCACCATGACCCGCCCCGGCGACTACGTCATGTGGGGTGCCGGCGTCGATCACTCGTGGGAAGCGCTCGAAGACTCGACCGTCCTCACGGTCCGGTGGCCGTCACAGACCTGACACCTCGACCGCCGGCAGCTTCACCCGCCGGCCACCAATCTCCGCAAGCCGCCGAAGTCCCTGGAGCAACGCGAACAGCCCTTCGTTGCTCCAGGACTTGTGCGTCACCAAATCAGCAATCAATTCGTCATCGAGGCTCGAATACAACCGCAGACCAGACGCCTCCCAGTTGGACTCAATCGCCCCACCGAAGCGCGTCCAAAACTCCTCGTCCTCGATAACCACAAGACTGGCGAACTCGTAATTCCCGCTCACCAGGTTGAACCCGAACCCGGTGCATTCCATCCGCATCCTGCTCGGATCATCACGCAGCCACCTCATCGGCGCAGACCACCGGCCAGGGTGCATCGGCGAAGCCGCACGACCCTCCCCCACCGTGGTGTCCACCTCGTCGCGGCCGAACAGCTCCTCCTCCAGCTCACGGAGCAGCGTGGCACTGACCCGAGCGTCCGCACGCACATCGGTCAACGGCTGGTGGAAGCCCTTCGGCACGACAGCAAGCCGCCCGGACGTGTTGAGCACATGCCCCGACCGCTCCTGCACCAGCAGCGCGTAGTCCGGCGCTCCCCGGTACGGATCACGCGGTCGAGCGATCGCACACAGCGCCAGCACACCACCCGCGCACACCCGGCCCGGTAGGTCGAGCACGGCGTCGAGATTCGGCAAGAACTCGCTCCGAAGCGGCAGGGCATCCGGGCCCGCGCCAGAGACCACCGCGTCAACCAGCTCGCCTTCGAGCAGGTCCGCCGTCAACGCGTACTCGGCGAAGTCCACCAACCCCACAGTGCCCTCGATGGCCGAGTCGACGTCTACTCGCAACAGCCGGTAGAGCGGCAGGTTCATGACTCGTACGTCCAACGTGGCCCACTCAGCGAGCCGTGCCACGGCCGCCTCCGCCGCCGCTTCACTCAAGCCAGCGCGCGGGCCGTCACGACGGCCGGCAAGCACCAGGCGGTCGTTCTCCGCCGTCAACGAAGCGGGCTGATCAAGCCACTCGTGACGAGCAAGGATGCTGGTCCTGACGTCTTCGCCACCACAACGCACGCGGTACATGTCGTACTCCGCGACTCCACGGCGGTAGTACGCACGCAGCGCCCGAACGATCTGCTCCCGGCTCGCCCTCGTGCGCCGATACCGCCAGTCGACCAGCGCGCCCGCCTCGAACGTGGCGAGCTTGGCGTGAACCTTCGCCCGACTCTCCCCCGGCGCCCACCCGGCCCGCTCGTCCAACCAATCCGCCATGCCGGCCAAATCGGCGTTGCCACGCATGTCCAGCTTGCCGACCCTGTTGCCCGCAGAGCCAGCGGCCGAAGGCTCCGCCAACAGGTCATGGATGCTGGTCCGGAAGATCTTCTCCAACAGCCGAGCAGTCACCGGCCGCACCGGACCGAGCGGCTGACCGGACGACCTCCGCCCCGCAGCCAACCTGTGAAGGTGGCGCAAGCTGATCGTGCCGGGTTCTCCAGCCTCCCGTGCGAAGACCTCGACGTACTCGGCGAACTCCTCCAGCGTCTGCTGTCGGTCCCAGATCTTCTGCTCAAGCACCGTGCGCGCCGTCCGCATGACCACCTCTTATCGGCTGATTCTGCGCTGACAAGCCGTTGATTTCAGTGTGTCACGACGCAGCAGTCACCCGTCCCGAGGCCCGTTCCACCCAACCAACCCGTCCCGACCGACGGGACACCAAGCACATCAGCACTGACCAGCGAAAACGCGCCGTAGTGACGTTTGGGACGGGACACATCAACCCGTCCCAAACGCACGAAACGGCCGTGCGCGACGCCATCCGAATGGATGGTTCGCACACGGCCGTCCCGTCCCACGGGTGTCGGGAGGCGTCCGGCACCTATGCCCAACCGTCAGGACGCAGTCAACGACGGTTGGAGGTTTCCAGCGCCAACAGCCGCGCCAGCTCCCGGCCGCTCAGCAACCCGTCACTCTCGACCGGCGACACGAGCCACCGCGTCTCGTACCCCTCAACCACAGCCGGCGGCAGCGGCAGCAACCCATCCGCGGGGAAGACCAGCTTCTCGTTCAACCCTTCGGCCGACGATACGACGAACACCGCCGACTCGATCATCACGCCGAACATCGGTACCGGAAGCATCACCACCGGCGTCGGCGCAGTCCTGAACGCCTCCGACTCGATCACCCGCCGCGCTGGCTCCAGCTCCACGACGAGCGCGGTCATCAGCGTCCCAAGGACAGCCAACGTCGACCGCGTGACGCCCTCCCCCACCACCGGCCACAGACGCCGGACCTCCTCCGGGTCCAGCGTCGCCAACGCCGGAGATGACAGGGCGAGCGCATCGGACTCGGCGTTCGTCACGGGATCGACGTAGGTGTCATCGATCCACAGCGCACCCGGAACCACCGGCCACCCCCGCTCGACGCACTCCAGCGCGGTCTCCAGCCCGTTACTCCCCACCTTCGCCGCCAACCCAGAAGATACGGGGAATCGCACGCCCACCGGCCCGGTAGAAGATCAGCGCGTTCTCCGCCGACTGAAGACCCATACGCGCCCCGCCGTGCACCCCGACCACCTCCACGCCCGTCTTGGTGGTCATCCCCCACGCCACGATCTGCAAGTCCTCCGGAGGCCCGAACGTCTCCTGCACCATCGCGAACACACGCGGAGCCTGATCGTCCACGAACTCCTGAACCTCACCGACGACCTTCGGATCATCGAACAGCGAGACGGGCCTCTCCCCACCCTCTCCCTGCTCGCCGTCACTCACCAGCGTCACCATCATGACTGCCTTCCCTCTGCTCCTCACGGATCAGGCGCACCTCATCCCGCGCCCAAACCGCCGCCTGTGCGTTCTCCTGGCACTGCCGCACGTACTGCCTACCGACGGCAACGAGGTAGAGCAGAGGGATCACGAGCCATACCAAGAACAGCGCCATGCCGCCGAGATCACTCGCCAACTCACTCCACACCACAACCATCACCACCTCAGACGATCCGTTGACCAGGAGTTTGGCCAGCGGTCCCGCCGAGATGAATGACCTATCTCTGACCTACCAAGACATACGCGGTCACTGAGAGGAATCAGCACCATCGGACGTTATCGGCGACCAGCCGGTATGTCGCAGTTCGACTGGCCGTGCCGCGTCGACGTACAAAATCAGCTCACGGCAGAGCAGATAGCACCGATCTAGCGCATTCCAATCAAGATCAATTCTGTCGCCGACCACCGAGACTCCAATAGCACGAATCTTGTCACGGTCTTTTGAGTTCCGCTGTCGCATGGTAAGAGAACCAAGACCATGCGCAATGGCGTTGCGCACATCTATCGCAGCGTCGAATTCAGACCAACGACCAAAGGACTGAATATCGATAGAATGATACCGAGACAAACTACTTTTTCTTTCATCCCAAGTACTAGTCGCGCGAAGTTCCATGTCGGTGACCAGTTGCCTGATAACCGAACTATGACTTTTGATAGTTTCTCGCCAGATTTGCCCACCAAGTGAGTCTAGGTATGACTCAACCACGCCTACGTATCTAAGGTATGTCGATGCAAGCTTCGTTTGATCATGATCGAACGCACCGAGTGATCCCGCGACCTGGATTCGACCAACAATGACGTCGTCTTGCTCTGTCGACCGATAGACAGCGCGGTTCTCAGCAAGAAGGGCCAAAGCTTCTTCGGCCAGCTCCAAATTATACCTAGACATCTGCCGTCCGACCAGCAATAGATGCGTACAGAGGCGAGGACGCTTTAAAAGCAGCTAGGCGCTTCTTTGCCCCCTCACCCTCTTCGCCTTCTACTTGACAGCAACTCATCAGTGATTCTATGTACCAGGGCTTCAGCACATCTGGAGCCGATTCAAATCCGTCGACTACATCGCTCGCTGCCAAGCGTCCTGCGCCTGCCAGCGTTCGTGTTGCGTAGGCAACTGTAGTAGAGGATGACGATTCAAATCGAAGGCGGCTAACCCAAGTGATCCTACGAGGCAGGTCGGCATGTGAACCCTTAAGTAGATCCAGGTCTTGCATCAGTTGCAGGAACCATTGCCGCTGCCACTCATTCATTGAAAGGTCCGTAGCGGAATCGACCACCTTGGCAACTTCCTCAGGAGCATCTTTGTAGGCCGCTGTGAGATAACGGCATACAGTAGGCGTTATCGCCGGAATGTAGGGGAGTATCTTGCCAACATCTTTCACCACTGTGGAGTCTCCTGCCACAGCAAGGCTCCCGATAGCGCGACGAAGTGTGCGCATACCGGCTGAATCGATACTACGCAGCTTTATGCCTTCCCCCTCTTGTCCGGTCGCGGTACGCTGAACAATCAGTCGAGCACTCTCCGGATTTTCGGAAAAATCTTCAATATATTCACTGACGGCCGTTTCAATCTCGTCCAAGTCTACCGCACCTTGGCGTTCATGTTCGACCAGGCCAACATTGTCAAAGACGTATTTCACAAAGCCATGAGTCAAAGTTTTGTATTCGCTTGTCACCAAGCCAACAGCCCTCGCCGAAGCATCCAACTTCTCAATCGATTGCAGAGCTTCGCCGTAGGACCGGCACGCTATCCGGAAGTCATCGTTATACCGCCAAACCGGCAGACCGTGACGTATCAGATCCCGCTCAACACGTTCGATATAAACTTCCGACAGAAAGTCAGATGGATCAAGGAGTTGCGGAATCCCGAACGTTCTACCTTGGACCTCTTGTAGCAGTTCAATCAAATGTTCGATCGCATCGAAGTCCCCTCCTCGCACCCTCAGTTCACGTGCAAGAATATTGTGATCGACATACTGATAGAAGGCGGCAATATCGGCAGATACAACATACTCGATTTCGGAGTCATTCAGAAAGAACAGATTCAGCACGGAATCTTCGGTAGCGGGCCGCCGCTTTGTCGCGGCATATGAAATTGGCCCGTTCACAAATTTCAAATACGCATTTCCTGATCGATCGAAGACGAATCCATCACCTACTGCCAGCTTCGTCAACGCCCGGTAGACGATACGTTCAACTACCCCCCAAACCGCCACGGGCCTCGTACCGTGCAATTTACGAACCGAGGTAATCTCTTGGGGTGCCGGTTTGAAGCCGCCCCTTAGCTGCGAAGTGATCGATTTTACTAGCCGCCCGGAATTCTTCGTAATATTAATCCAGTTCACTTCACGAGGCAGCATATTGCGCTCAGTTGCAGCTTCCTCCTGTATTGCTTCACTCAGTTTTAGCCGACTAACGATTTTTTCCGGTATAGCTTTCATGTCAACCTCTTTCATCACCCATTTGGTCAACCCAGCGGCTCATTGCTAGGTGCATTTCCAGATTCACACCTCTCGTTAGTCCGTACGGTATATCATCTCCACGAGGTTCGGCACTACCCTTCGACAGGTGCCATCTTATGCGCATCTGGAGTCGCGCGCACCATCAGCAGTCGCCCAGGGTTGTCTAGGTCAGAAATTCTGATCTTCCATCTGCAAACTATCGACCCAATGCCCTCCCATAAGAACTGCTTCTGTGTCACGATGCGCTCCGCGCCTAAGCGGAGCACTCCGAGTTCGATCCAGTTTTTTATAGATGACATCAATACATAAACACCATTCCAAATGATACCTCAATGGCGCGGGCCATCAATTCCGAGATAAAGTCGGTCAGTTTCGCGCAACTGGAAACGTGTGGATAGTGCGCAAGTCGCTCTCGGACACAGAATTACCCCACGGAAACGCTTTGAAGACTATCAAAGCGTTTCCGTGGGGTTTGTCGTTTCTACGGCCTCGGGGGCTGGGTGTCGAGCGGCCAGGGTCAGTTGGTCGATGTCGTAGACGATCACCTGACCATGTGCGCGAAGCTCGGCGACCAGCTCGTGCGGTGATCGGGCCGGGCGATCCTCGTCGGGATGCAGGAGTTCGGCGAGCCTGGTCAGCAGCTCGTCCTCGCGGACGTAGAGCGTCTTGGCCGCTTCTCCCCTACGCTGTTCGGGGTGGTCGCCTTGGTGGCGGCAGCGGTAGCCGGGACGGCCGTGGGCCCAGTGGGAGTCCATGCGGCGTCCGCAGGGGCGGCAGCGGAGGTCTCCGGCGAGCCGGTAGGTGCGGGTGGTGCCGTCCTGGGTGGGACGGGCTGTGCGCAGGCGCTGGACTGAGACGAAGGCGTGCTCGCCGAC
Organism: Saccharothrix sabaoui; assembly: GCF_051756985.1. NCBI lineage: Bacteria > Bacillati > Actinomycetota > Actinomycetes > Pseudonocardiales > Pseudonocardiaceae > Saccharothrix > Saccharothrix sabaoui. The sequence continues at coordinate 20,110 of NZ_JBPKJK010000056.1, read as the reverse complement.
CAGCGCGGCGTGCGCGGGAGCGTTCGAGAGCACCCAGTTCTTCTTGGCGGCGGTACGGCGCCCTGGTCGCCCGCGGCGCCGTTCGGTCGGGGTGGTGTTGTCGCGTTCGGCGGTCTGGCGGCCCCAGACCTGCCAGCCGGTGTAGCGGGGGTTGTTCAGGATCGTCGCCACGGTCTGCACCGTCCAGAGCCCGCGGATACGGTGCCGGTTGCGGTCGGCGTCGTGCTCGGCCGGGCAGGGCACCTTCTTGTCGTTGAGCGCCGCCACGATCGACTCCAGGCTGACCCCGCCGAGGCGTTGGGCGAACATCCACCGCACGTGCGGCGCGGCCACCGGATCCGGCTCCAACCGCCGCAGCCGACGACCCGCTTGGGCGTGGGAAGGAATCGGGTGGGGTCCGGCGTCGACGAACCGGTAGCCGTAGGGCGCCCGGCCGCCGAGGTAGCGGCCCTGGTCGCGAGTCTGGACCGTCATCGCCGCCCGCGCCCGGTACTTGGCCCGCCGGATCTCGTGCAACGACCTTGCGGCGAGGATCGTCATCAGCGCCTTGTGCTCCGGGGTGTCCGGATCGACCGGGCCTGCGGCCTCGGGCAGCCACACCCGGACTCCGTAACGCCGGAACAACGGCAGCAGCCGCGCCAGTTCCTCACCGGCGAACGCACGCTCGTACTCCCCCACCACGATCGCGTCGAACCCCCGGTCCGGGTCGCGCAACGCCCGCAGCAGCGCCGCGGCCTCCGGGCGGTCCCGCCACGGCACACTGCGCGACTTCCCGACGTCGAAGTAGTGCGCCACGATCGTGCCGTGGCCAGCCGTCAACTCCTCGGCCGACTCACGCTGCCACGCCGCCGACGTCACCGGGTCCTGGTGCTCGGAGGTGGAGGTGCGACCGTAGAACGCGAACCGCACCCCGCCCGCCGCGCATACCGACTGCCGCTCCGAACGCGCCTGATCAGGCAGCCCCATCCACTCGATGAGCACATCACGACCCGACCGCACGACACCCGCCTCGACGACCACGCCACCCTCAACCCCGTCACACACGACCGCGAGCAGAACCGACGCGGCCGACGATCACTTCATGATCAACTATAGGTGGGCGGATCTTCGATCGGGCACGACCCCACAACGTGATGGGATCCTGGCGGCTCGCAGAGTCCGACAGAAGCGGTCACGAGGCCACCCGGCAGCGTTGGCGACCTCGCTCCCCACGTCGGGGCAGCCACAGTGGACGCGACGCCCGCGCCACAAGCGGCTACAGGGCGTCGAATCCCCCTGGGCGGCTACGTCACGCAGAGCGCCGTCACCGAGGACTTCGTCGCCGCCATCCCCGACGGCCTCGGCTGGTCGAGGCCGCGGACAGCGCTCCGTCAGCCGAGCAGGCCGAACTCCGCCAGGATCGCCGGCCACTTGCGCAACAGCGCCTCCAACTCGGCCGAGGACCAGATCGTGATGTCCGGCCGCCGGGCTTCCCGGTTGTGCTGCTCGACCCAACGGACCGCGTCCTGGGTGAAAGAACCCGTGGTGGCGACGATCAGTCCCCGGATGGGCTCACCCTCCCAGAGCGGCAGCTTCGCGTGCACCAGGTCGGCGATATCGGAGGAGTTGATCCCGCGCCCGGGCCAGTGCTTGGCCTGGACGATGACCCGTTCCAGACGCTCGGCCGCCAGGCCGTCGGACACGCGCCGAAACGCCTCGATGTCACGGCCGGCGTCCGCTGCGTTGACGTTCATGGGCCGGTTGATGTTGGTGTACGTGCCGGCATGCTCCAGCAGGCGGGCAAGCAGCCGCTCGAACCCGTCGGCGTCGACCCGCTCCCAGTGCACCACGGACGGCACCGACGAGGCCGTGGCACCGGCCAACACCGCAAGGTCGTCGACCTCCACCGGCACCGGTGCCTCGTCACCGTAGAGGGCCAATTCGACGTGCGGCCGAAACGCCGGCCAGTCGAACACCGCGATGTCGCGCAGGTCGTGCGGCTCGCCGAAACGCAGATGACGGTGCAGGTCATGCTGACGAGGACCTCCTGTCAGCGCCTCGCCCAGCAGGCGCTCGATCTCTGCGACCACCACCCGCAGGGTGTCGACAACCGGAGCCGTCTCGACCTCCGTCAGCAAGGTCTCCGGGTCCGTGGGCACCGGCTCGAGCAGGCCGTCGACCTCCCGCACGAGGTCGGCGGCACGCTTGCGCACCAGGCGTTGGCGGGCGCGGGCGAGTCGCTGCCGGTACCGGGCCGCCTCGGTGCCCGGCGCGGCCACCTGCGCCTCGAAAGCGTGCAAGCCCAGGGGCTCGTCGATCTCCAGGTAGTCCACACGTGCCTGCCCGATCGCCCCGTAGTCGACGACTTCAACCTCCAGGCGCCAACCGTCGATGGCCGGCAGGCTCGCCGCGATGTCCTTCCACGACTGCGCCAACTCGCCGTACAGGACCTCGTCGTCACTACCGCCGGCGAGGAACGGCCCCTCGGGCACAAGATCCCGCATCCGCTGCCATACACGATCCAGCTTGTCCAGGTTGAGCGCCACCCGGTCGTAGACCTCCAGCGCGGCGGAAAGATCCATCCCACGATTCTCGCAGGCCAGCCGATCATCGGAGGGCTACGACATGCCGCCGCGCAGGTCCACTCCCGCGGCTCCGCACACGACCACCAGTCCCGAGGCGCGCAGACGAGCTGGAAGCGAGCCCACCGCGACGCCCGAGTCCGCCGCCCGAGTCCGCAAGCCCGGCCAGCTCGCCCAATAGGTGGTCCTCGCGGCGATACAGCGGCCTGAGTACCTGTGGGACAGCCCCGCGCCGGGCGTGTTCCTCGTGGACGCCGCACTGCTGGCCGGAATGTGGATTGTGCCGCCCGACGCGGCGGGATGGACGATGCTGCCCGGCCTCGGGCTGCTGGCCGGGAATCTCGACGGCCAGGGGCTGCACTGCGTGTGGCGGCGCGTGCAGCCGGGCTACGCGCGGTTCCAAGACGAAGAGCGCGCGGCGCTGCACCGCTGGCTACGCCACGGCGGCAGCCGGGCGTAGCTGCCGGGCGGCGGAGTGGTGTCAGCCGCGGGCGCGCGGATGAAAGGGCAGCACCTCGGCCAGTGGGCCCGGCTCGGCCGGGTGGCAGTTGCAGGCAACGTTGTCGAGCACGCCGCCAGCCAGTCCCAGACCGGGGTCAGGGAGGTGCCAGCCCGTGTGGGACTCACGCACCGAAGTAGGTGAACGGAGCCCACAGGGTCGCTGGAGCGCCGTGGTCACGTGCTCGCTCGATCGCCGAGCCGAGAGCCTTGGTCCCCGTCATCGTGGCCAGACCTTCATGGAAACGGGTCATCAGCCGCACAGTCCTCGGTGTGTCGGGCACCGGCCACAGTGCGGCGACGACCGACCGGGCGCCGCAGGCGAGCAGTACCGCGGGGAATCCCAGTTGTTCCCCCGGGCTCTGGGTGCCGATTCCGGCGAGATCGCACGCGGACAACACGATCAGGGACCCGGGCTGAAGGTCTTCGGCGAGCATGGTGCCGACGGGTAGGGTGCCGCCGAGCAGGAGCGCGGATTCCAGCGGCTTGGCCGGGCTGATCATGCCGTGGCACGCGAGGTGCACGATCGCGCTCGTGCGGATCCGGTCCACCAGGTCCTGCGATGCCCGGGCGCCGGTGTCGAAGGCCTGCCGGGTTGCCGACCGCAGCCGTTCTTCGTTCCCAGGGCCGGCAACGGTTCCGATGATCGTGGGCGGCACGCCGTGGACGTCCGCGACCGCCTTGGCCTCGTCCACGACGTAGGGCAGTTCGTCGTCGCCGGAGGAGGGGTCGGCTGCCACGAGGATGGTTCCGGATGCGACGGGGTGTTCGGCGGCGAGCACCAGAGACCGCGCGGATGGCGCGATCGTGAGGTCGAGCGTCGCGCACACTGGCCGGTCGTCGATCAGTGCCGTGTAGAGCGGGAGCTGGGCGGCCTCGCCCAGCGGCACGACCACGAAGGGCTGCTCCCGCAGGTCGGGCCAGCGGTCCAACAGCGGCTGCCACACCGTCCGGCCCAGCCATTCCAGCAACTGCTCGATGTGCTGGGACAGCACGAGGCCGGTGATCCGCCGTTCGCGCCGGTCCGTGGCCACGGCGTGCAGTTCGCTGACCTTGCGCTCGATCGTCTTGATGTCCGCGTCGGGCAGTGTGATGCTGGTGGCGAGGCGGGTCTGCGGGTCGTTGAGTGCTGCGGCGTCGAACCGGATTGCGACCCCGTCGTGTACGCCACCGCCCAGGTAGACCAGCGAGCGGCCGGTGGCCCGCATCGCCTCCAGTGTGATGCCCGTACCGGCGGCCAGTGCGACTCGGGCACCGCCGGTCCGGTTGTGGTCGATGCGCTGGAAGTCAGCCAGGATCTGCTGGGAGTAGAACGCATCCAGCTCGCCGGGTTCACCGCCGAACGTCAGCGTGCGCCGGGCGGCGGAGATTTGCTCGCGCAGCGTCTCCTGCACCTGCCCCTGTGCCGAGGCCGGTTGCCCGGTGGCCAGGGCGGTCGCCGACCGGAGGAGCATCCGGTCGTCCAACCGGATCGAGGTGAGCTGCTCGGCGATCGCGCCCGCGGCCGCAGGCAGGCTGGCGTGGTGAGCGGCGTAGGCGATCATCTCGGCGTTGCGGAACAGGTCCCGCGCGAACGCCTCGAGCAGGCCCGGGCGTGGCTGGATCTCGTTGTCGAGGTCCAGCTTGGAGATCGCGGAGGCCATCACCCAGCCGGTGGCCACCACCCGGTGCCAGTTGCGGGCGCCCAGATCTGGGACCAGCAGGATCTTCGCGGTCGCCAGGGCGACCACGGCTGCCCGGAAGTCGTCGACGATCCGCGGTGCGCAGTCCTTGATCAGTTGCCAGGCCAGCTCCTGCACTCGGGGCCAGCGGTTGGGGCCGCCGGGATTGGCGTGCGCGTGCCGGGCCAGATCCCTGATCTCGAGATAGCGGTCGTCTAGGCTCTTGCGCTGGCCGAACAACCCCATGGTGTGCCCTCGTCTCCACGCGCCGGCAGGTACGGTGGTCCATCGTGACGACGGACGCCCTGTTACACGGTGAGAACGCCGACGACCTGCGCGAGCTGCGCACCCGCGTCAGGCGGAGCCGGTTGACCGTCGAGGAATGGGCCGAAGTCGCCACCACTCTGGTCACCCTCCGCGACGCCCTCCGCCGGGGGACGGCCCGCGAGGTGCTGAGGGCCATGGGTGTCTTCGACGATCTGGTCGGTGTGCGGGTGCGGGCCGAGCCCGGCGCCCTGCCGGTCGACGGACCGCCGGACGAGGTCGTGCACCTGGTGCACGAGGTGGAGCTGGCGACAGACGCACGGCTCGCCGGTTTGCCCGCCGATGATCAGTAGACCCGCGTTGCTGCTCTACGCCTTCGCGTCCCTCGACGGTGGTCGGGTCATGGCCGAACAGGGCTGGCAGCAGCTCGATCAGGTGTGGCGAGCGTGCCGGGAGGCCGGCTCGATGACCGCGCCGCTGTTGAGCGTGGACGCGCCGGAGCAGCTGCCTGCGGTGCCCACGGGAAGCGGTCCCTTCCGGATCGTCGCCTCCGCGGCTCGGGCTACTGCCGGCCGTATCCGATCGATGTTCGTCTTCGCTGAGCACGGCACCGCGGGTCTGGTGGCAGCCATCTCCGCGGACGACGACGGTGAACGAGCCTGGGCCGACCTGATCGAGCAGTGGCACGCCGTTGCCCGGCCCGACGCCGAGCGCAACGGAATCGGGCGCGTCACGGTGCTGCTCGGCCTGTCTCCTGACAGCTCAGCCCTGGACGACCTCGCCACGGTGGGTAACCGGCTGGCGCGCAAGCTGGGCGTGCACGCGGACCTGCCGCTGGCCGACCCAGGCCCCGCGGGGGCGTTGCTGTGGGAGCTTCGCCCCTCGTTCGAGACCGCTGATCGCCACCGCACCCTCGTCATCGCCGCACCGGAACACGCTGAGGACACCGTCGACGAATGGATCTGGACGGCCGACGGCCACCAGGGCCTGGTACCGCTTGTCCGGTATTGCCTCAACATCTACCGAGCCGGTCACCAACGCCGTGTCCACGAAGCACAGACACCACTGCCCGACCTCGTGGCCGACACCGACACCGCCGTCACAGGCCTCGCCTCTCAACTGGCCAGTGTCGGCAGCCCGTCCGCTGCCCCGGCCACGGTGCTCGCCACGGACGACCTCGTCCAGCAGGTCCAGCTCGCCACCACGAAACTGCTGTGGCGCCAGACAAAGATCCGGGAGATGGCGACGACCACCCGGGCGCTGCACGTGAACGCCCGCCGCAACCGGCCCGCCCCCAGCCCGATCCCCGGCGGCATGTTCGCCCGTGACGACACCGACTTGGCGTGGTTCGTCGACCAGCTCGACCGCGAAGCCACCTACCTCGATGCCCTGATCCAACGAGCGACCACCGTCAACGCCACGGCGGCCAACGTCACCAGCGCCGTGACGACCCGACGGCGCGACCGGATCACCCTGCTGCAAACGTCATTCCTGGGCGCCCTGCTGATGGCACTCGCCGCCATCCAGTCCTTCCAGTACACGACGTCGCTGAACCCGGCCCTCAAAGGCCCCGTGATCGGTGCGCTCGCCGCGGCCGCGTTCGGGCTCCCGGTGCTCGTAGCCCGGTGGAGCGGTCTCGTTCCACGGACAGAGGCATACCGGTGGCTCGACCTCGTCGCCGCAACGTGCTTCGGCGCAGCGCTCGGCTGGCTCGTCAGCAGCATCGTCTGGATGGCAGCGGCGGAGCGCCTCGCTCCCCCGGTCGTCACCGGTTGCGCGGTCGCCCTCGGAGCACTCCTCGTCCTGACACCCACGTGGCTGATCAGCCGGCGCCGGATGTGGTCGGGTGTGCGGTGGCGCCCAGGACGTGAATCCGGCGGCTGGCGTGTTCGATGACCGCGAGCACGTACAGGCGGGCACCGCTCAAGGTGGAGGTCTCAACGAAGTCGCACGCCGGCACAGCGCCAGCCTGCGAGCGGAGGAATGCCGACCAGGTGGCGAAGGTGCGCTCGGCCGCCGGATCGACTCCGGCGTCCTTGAGGATCTGCCAGACGGTGGACGCGGCCACCTTGATGCCGAGTACGAGCAGTTCGCCGTGGATGCGGCGGTTGGGATTCTCACTTGCCAGGCGCAGCACCAGGAGCCGGATCGACCGTACGGTCCGTGGTCGGACGGGACGCTTGGGGCGGGACTTAGGCCGCGTGGCGGTGTGCGAGAAATCCCGGTGCCAGCGCAGCACCGTCTCCGGACGTATCCGCAGCCTGAACCGACGGAGCGCCTCCGTCGGGAGTCGGTGCAACAGCGCCGCGAGGAACGCCCGGTCGCCTGGGGAGAACCGCGGTCGGGTCTTGCCCAGTTGGCGTTCCAAGACCGTGATCTGATGGCGCAGCACCAGGATCTCCGCATCCTTGTCCCGATCGCTCGCGGGCAGCAGCCGCAGTAGCGCGAACGCATTGGTCACGCCAGCTAAGCCAGTCGGAGCAGCATCACCGGCCATCATGCCGTGCTGATCGACAACAGCGCGGAATCAGGACCGCTTCCGCGCACCGTCTCTGCAGCCCCGCTACCTGCACGGATGAGGTTATCGACAGCCACAAGGCCGCGATCTGGTCGGCCACCTCGAGCAGCTCGAAGTTCTTGCTTGACAACGCCGTGAGGCGACGCTTCCCGTGAAGAGGATATCGGGGACGGCCTGACCTGATCTCTGGCGTTGCACGCGCCGTCCCTACTTCACGGTTGAGTGGATGATGAAGCCCACTTCATCCGCAGCGGCGCTACTGCACTGGAGTGAATTTTCGCTCGATTGGAGTAACAGAGAACAAATCCGTGACGTTGCCGGCCTATCGTCACCACCTCTTGAAGTGACGGAGCCAGCGGGAGGCGCTGTGGGACCGAAGCGTTGCGATTGGCGAATTAAGGACAAGCGTCAGACACTATTCGAGGCATGTCTCCTCTAAACGTGTCTTTTTCGGACTGTCTGCCAACGGTGAAACGAATCGAGAATTCCTTAGTTTCAACGTCGCTGGGCGTGCCTACATTCGAGTGTACACCGGTGATCTAAACGCAATGCGATCTGGCCGAGAGGAGCGGGACTTGGAACCGGAGAAGTCTCTCGCCGAAGCGCCACGACGAATTATCTTCATTGGAGGCGTGCACGGTCGTACTGGTACGAGCGTGGTTAAACGATTGCTGTGTGGCCACCCAGATGTCAGTGCCGTCGCCGGCGGCGAGACGCGGATGCTCGAGGCAATTTGCGAACTTTGGCCGACGCTGGCAATTAATGTCGCATATACCCCGAGTGCAGCGATGAGCGGACTCGCCGCCTTTACGGCCCACGTGCACAACATGCTCGGGGACACTCCCGAGCTGAGGGGAGCAATCGACAGGCTCGCCGACCAACTCGGCGTGCGTTACCTACGCCTGCCCGGCCGGCAACGTCTGCCTATGCCAGCGCCTCAGGATGAGGGGTCGCTGACCGAAGCACTCGGGGCTTTCATCGTCGAAGCGTTTAGCGCTGCTGCTCTTGACCCAACTAGGCCAGTCCTGTGCGAGAAGACTCCCAGCAACGCTCTCTATCTTCGCCGATTGTGCCGTCTATTGCCTGGAGCTCGCATTGTGGTGATGGTCCGGGCTCCGTTGGCCGTGGCGCTATCGCACACGCAACGAGACTGGGGTCCGCCTGACCCGGCCGAGGCTGTCGCATATACCGCCGCGTATTTTAAGCGGTGGCGGCTCATGGACGTACAAGAGGAGCGCTGCCTGCTGGTGAGACAGGAAGACCTGGTTATCGACCCCGATCGGACCTTCTCGCTGATGTTAGATCACCTCCGTCTGCGCAAGGATGACGAGCTTCTGCGTCACGCGCGCAGCCAACTGCGGCCAAGTGTGGACCGCCGTTCACGGTTCGCGATATCGGAGTTGGCGGTTCTGAAGGCACGGCTAGGCGACGAACTCGATGCATTTGGGTACGAAAGCTGAAACCGGGGCAGGCGATGAGCAGTGAGATCTCAGCGTTCTTGCAGGCCAAATGGGAAACCGAGGCGGACGAGAGGGAGCGGGCGTATGTTCCACTTGTAAGGCCCTACTTGCCTCCTCTGGACAAACTTCTACCGCTGTTAACTGAGATCTGGGCTTGCGGTCGGATCACCAACAATGGCCCGCTTCAGCAGAGGTTAGAGGCGGCTCTACAAGACCGCCTCGGCTGGCGCAACGTCGTGGCCACAGCAAATGGCACGCTTGCTTTGCAATTGGCCTGCCGGTCGCTCGATCTCGACGGCGAGGTGATCGTTCCTGCCTTCACCTTCCCAGCGACTCTGCAAGCATTGATGTGGAACTCTCTGGTACCCGTTCTCGTAGATGTGGAGCCGGACTACTTGACCATCGCTCCCGACGCAGTGGAGGCCGCCATCACACCGCGGACAGTTGCCATACTCGCTGTACACACTTTCGGGCAACCTGCTGACGTCCTGGCTCTGCAGAAAGTCGCCGACCGGCACAGTCTTGCGCTGGTATATGACGCGGCTCCCGCAGCTGGCGTCCGTGTCCATAACCAGCCTGTTACTGCATTCGGCGACGTGTCCGTCGTCAGCTTTCATGCCACCAAGGTGATGCACACTGTAGAGGGCGGCGCGGTTACGACCCCTCACGAATCGGTAGCCAACGCGGTGCGGCGATTGCGAAACTTTGGCCTTGGTGGCGGTCGAGAGGCGCTCGCGCTAGGTACGAACGCCAAGCTGAACGAACTCGAGGCGGCGGTGGGCTTGTTGGTGCTGGACGCGTTGGATACTGAGATCGCTAATCGTGCAGTTGCTATGAACGCCTATATCGAAATGCTTGCGGATATTCCTGGCGTACGAGTTTTGAGTGCAGCCGCAGATGTGCAGCCCAATAATGCATACGCAGTCGTCCGACTACGAACAGGTGTACAGGCAAGGGCTGATGAAGTGCATCGCCGACTTCAGGTTGCCCGAATCGACAGTCGACGCTATTTCAACCACTGCTATCAACTCGCCGATGTACTGCGGCGCGATGAAACCGCTGTTGCTGATGCGGCCGCGGAAGACGTGTTGTGCCTCCCGCTTTGGGGTGACATCCCCCTTGCGACTTTGCGGCGCATAAGCGACGTCATCGAGGAGGTCATGGCATGACCGAGCGCAGCCGCGGTGAGGTATGGGTGCAAAATCCGCCCTGTGCGATGCTGTTAGAGAGAGTTGCCGCTGGTGCCGGCGTGGCTATGGCGAAGCGCACCCATGGAGTTTGGGATCATCTGAGCCTGCTTACAACCGGCGGTTGGCGGGCCGACAGTTGGCGCCGTTGCGACCAGATGATCTTTAAGCAGGTTCGAGAGTTCGAGCCCTCAATCAAGGGCGAACGCCGGGAGTACATGCGCTACCTCAACGAACTCCTCGACGATGTGGTCAATCCCCCTCGAGATCCCCGCTGGCTGGAGACAATCAGTCTGGATCTGGACTACCTCACAAAGAAGCTCTACAAACCAGCTTTCAGACTTCGAACGAGAGTTGACCCTCGACTGCTTGCCTACTGGCAATGGCAGTATTCCTATGCAGACCTTATCGGGGCGTACGGCCTGGCGACCCGCGAGTTCCATTTTGCACAGATGCTCACGCAGGGAGTGATATCGCTTTCAATACTGGAACTCCCGGATATCGCGCGCAGCTGCCACGTCATTGTGGTTGGCCCAGAGAAGACTCGGGATCTCGCGTCGCGATGGCGATTAGATGACGGCCACTTCTCATTTATCCCAGCGCCTGATTGGCCCTCGCGGCGTCCTGACGGCAACCTGTTCAGCGACCCTGTGCTGCCAGCTCTGCAGACTTTCCGGATCCGCCACGAACTACTTGCGGAGCTAAAGTCGATTAAAAGTGCCCGACCACTGCTCTATCTGTTTGAACTAGGCACTTGCGCACAATGGCTCATCGCCCGACTATTCCGAGACCGGCCGAGCGCCTCCTATCTCGATCTAGGCCGGACACTGGAGTTGTGGTTCCCCGATTCTGCATGGCCTTTGAAGAAGCCTGTTTCTGCGTTCTACCGGCGTGCAGCCCGCGCTTACTACGGTGATCGCCGCTACACGAGCCTGGTGGCCGCATCATGAACGATGCGAGGACGATCGTATTGACGAGCGCGACGAGCGGGGTGGGCGCCGCAGTGCTGCAAGCGGCCGCACTCAGTCGGAACGCCTACCGGATCACGGGGATGAGTTCGGTCCCCGCAGATATACCGATGGGTGTTACCGCCTTAGCATGCCCTCCGACCGCACACCGCGTGGCCTTCCAGACGCGAGTTCTGGAGCTGGTGGAAACGGTTGGCCAATGCCTGCTGGTACCTGGCAGAGACGAGGACGCCGTCGCGCTATTGGAAATCGCCCTGGCGTTGTCTGAACGTGGGGCGACGCTGACCAGCGGACCGGGAAGCGTGATCTCGGCCGCCTATGACAAAGCAGCTACTGTGCGTATGTTTGGTGCCATAGGACTGCCGTTTGCTGGAACTTCGGACGACATTGAAGGTGCTGCGAAGTTGGCTAGCCGATTCGGCTGGCCACTGATAATCAAGCCTCGACATGGAAACTCATCGCGCGGTGTCCGACTAGCGCGAAACGAAAGCGGATTGCGTGCCTGTTTTCGTCCGGACGTGGACATTGCTCAGGAGTTCCTTCAGGTGGGCTCGCGGGACCAACGTAGCTGGGACGGCCAATTCCCTGGGGGGCAAGATGGCGAGTATTCCCTGCAACTCCTCTTGGATAGACGAGGACAAAAGATCGGCCACTTCTGTAGTCGCAATACGCTGGCAGCGGGCGTTCCCCGCCTTGTGGAAACTGTAGCCGACACGCAGATTGACGTTCTTCTTCAACAGTTTCATCATACCTTGGGTTCGCTAGGCGCATGGGGTGTCTGGAACCTACAAGGGAGATGCTGCAATGACGGAACCATCCGCGTGTTCGAGATCAACGCGCGACCTACCGGACTTACCGGACTACGGGCCCGACTCGGATTCAATGAGTTAGACCTATTGTACGAGGCGTTGATTCTCGGTTATTCCCAGTCAGTGTTGGAATCGCCGACTGTAGGCCTACTCATCAACACGGTGTCAGGCGTTGTCGTCAACGCCGACCGCCCTGGGCCGGAGGTACTTACTTAGTGATCACGTCGACTATCGCCGTCACCGGTTCCAAGGGCTATCTCGGCAGCGCAGTCACCAAGGCATTGGCGGAGCGCAACTACGTACACGCTATCGTCGCCGAGCGCCTAGAACGTCTCCGCCCAGGCGCCCTGAATTGCCAAGCGGTTCTGCATTGCGCTGGCAGGCTTCGCGGGCACGGCGCCCAGCGGATCTGGGCCGACAACGTCACCACCACCGCCACGCTACTACGGGCCGTGCGGTCGAATACTGTGATCGTCTTGGCCTCTTCCCGCGCTGTCGACTCGGCGGTTCCAGACCAATACAGCCGCAGCAAGCAGGCTGCGGAGCAGCTGGTGGCCGCCCATCCTGGACCAACGTGCGTGCTGCGACTCACGGTATTGGCGGGCCCGTCACCTGGCGGCCTCGGACGATCGTTCTTGTCACGCATGACCGCTCATGCGATCCGCGATAGGACGATCACTGTCCCTCAGCACACCCGACCAGTCGACCTGCTCGACGTTCGAGAGGCGGCGGCCGTACTGGCAGCCGTCTCCGTTGCGCCTGACCGGCGCCGCATGACACTTCACGCAACAGCCGGTCCCGTGGATCTCTTCGGTCTCGCCGAGCTAGTGGCTGACACTGTGTACGCCGTAACACGCCAGCGAACGCAGCTTGTTCGTGCCGCGATGCCAGCCAACCATAGCCCCAGTCCAGCAAGCCCGGCCGCATGGCGAGACCTGTGTACGCGGCATGGGGTGCATCCGATACCTCTGGAGATCACCGTCCGGGACGCGGTCGAAGCGCATGTTGCAGCCCTGGAGGCAGGCCGTGTCGGACCATGACAGGCTCATACTTGTAGCCTCCGGACCAGGTCGCTGTGGCGCGGACACGGTGCTTGATGTCCTGGGGCGCCACCGGTCCGCCATTGTGTGCCAATCGCTCGGACCGCCAGTGGTTGCAGCTTTTATCCAGCTACTCATCCACGCGCCCAGCGACAATGAGGTTTGGTTGCCGCGGCGCGCGGCGCAAGCGTTCACTGATGTTTTCGAGCGGCTGGAGGCGATGGGCGAGGGTGGCCGGGTTGCGGCTATGTCCCTAGCAAGATCCGTACAGGCTCAACCGATGTACATCCCGGTGTATGGACAACTGATGCTTCCCGCAGAAATTCCCCTGCAGCAATGGAGTTCTCTTGTGCGCCAGACACTGTTCAAGGCAGCTGGCCTTGATGATGCAACCCACTTAGCTCTAAAGACTGGCCCGCACTGCGCCCCTCTTGCGCTTTCGCTGTTGCGACCGGCTGACGCCTTGATATATACAATTCGCCATCCCGCAGAGACTGTAATCGGCCTCACCGAGTCGGTGGTGGACGGCATGCGACCTGCGGAGGCTGTGCAATACGTTGAACTCCATCTACGGCAAGCTGCCCATCTCCTTGCCACTTCGGCGTTTCCGACATTGTTAGTTCGTCTCGAAGACTTGGTGACCCAGACCGAGGTATCGCTCGCACAGTTGGTTAACACAACCAAGCTGTCCAACGAGAGAGACTGGCAGCAGGCAGCGCTCGCGGCGCTACCCAACGACATTTATTGCTCCCCGCGTTGGGACCACCCGACCGTGCGGCCGTATCGCACTGAGTTGGCAGCGTTGGGTGACGCATGGGGATATGCATGAGCGTCGGTCTTCCAATCATTGCCTCAGTTGCATCCGTCGATATCGCTACTTGCGTTGCCGCCCTGCGCAAGTATGGGGTTGTAATAGTTGAGCGATGGGCGACCGGGCGCAAGCTTGAGCAGTTAATCGACGAACATAATCAGGTCTTCGCGGCAAAGATCGACACCACGCGCGAGCTGAACAATTATCGTCCAGGCACAGGGTCACGCGCGGCACGGCTGGTCACCGACCAGATCGCGGCTATTCTACCAGAGACCTTCACCTTCCTTACTGACACCACATTGCGCGGGATCGCCGGATCCTATCTTGGTCGAACTGCCACTATCAACCACGCCGCCTATCTGACTCTTGACGTCGCCCACTCCACGCCTGTGACCGAACTGCACTACGATCGAAAGCATGCCCTCAAAGCATTTTTATGCCTTACTCCCGCATGCCGGGCATATGGCGCTCCGGAGTTCGTCCCGGGCAGCCATCGCCACAGCAAGATGATCCGCGAGGCTCACCTCGGCGCCGGAATTCCGGAATCCGATCTACCCATCGAATTCGGCCACGATGGCCGGGTAGCTATCTCAATGAATAGTCCGGCAGGAAGCCTAGCCATCTTCGATACCGACTGCCTGCATAGTGGAGGTCGGGTCCTGCCAGGAAAGCTTCGTCGGGTCCTGCGCGGACACTCCCACTCCACTGACGTAAAGGCGGCGCTCAGTTCAGGGAAAGATTAGTTTGGTCATACTGTCTTGCTCGACGCAACTGGCAACTACCTATGGGAAATTAGCTGGTATACGGAGTCAACAGACTCGACTTCCGTCTGAGTGTCGGTGAAGACTCGAAGATCAGGGTGGGACGGCGTCTCGTACGGATCATCTACGCCGGTAAGACCACTAAGCTGACCCGCCCTCTGTCGGGCATATAGCCCCTTTACGTCGCGCTCAGTGCACACCGCGACGGGCGTAGCGATGTGCACCTCGAGAAACTTTATCCCCTCGCTGGCGTGAAGAAGTCGAACCTTTTCTCTACTAGCCGCATACGGGGCAATCACCGATACCAGAACCGTTACGCCGTTGCGCGCAAGCATCACCGCCAGAACACCGATGCGGCGTACGTTCTCTTCGCGGTCGACCCTACTGAACCCAAGGTCGGCGGTGAGGTCTCGGCGGATCTTGTCGCCGTCGAGCACTTCGACTCTGTGCCCCTCGGCTCGCAGACGGCTCGCAACACCGTTCGCAATTGTCGATTTTCCAGCACTTGGTAGACCAGTGAGCCACGCCGTCAATCCGGATTGCCGAACGGCGTGGTTGGACGTCTCGGCCTTTGGGTCCTTCAAATCGCTCACATACGAATCATCGTCAGAGTCGTGTACACGGTTACTGATCGACCGGGCGGGGATGGACGGTGTCGTGAGCATGTCAGCAGATCTAGAGCCGATCGGGCGTAGTAGTCCTCTAGATGTTGCGCCTCCAGCCAGTCGCATCGCGCTCGACCAAACGGACGTCGCCGTCTGCCGTGGTTGAATCCGTGCCTGATTCGTTACCCGAAGGATACGGATGTCAACGACGGAAGTTCTCGCCATCAAGGTCGACATCGATGCGGTCGCCCTGTCCTTGCTGAGATGGGAGGCGGTCGGCCTCCAGGCCCGCTTCGTCCGTGAACGGATCGGGCAGTCGGACTACTCGAACACGGTGACGGTGCCCGGCGAGCTGCGCTTCCACCCTGACGACTCGCGTGACCGGTACAACGTCACGAACCTCTTCGAGGGCGACTACCTGCCGGGCCTCATCTGGCAGTTGCGCTCGACGCGGCACGGGCCGCTCATGGGCTATCAGACCATGACCGACGCGATGAAGGCCAAGAAGCTGCGCGCTCCTTGGATGATCTCCGAGAGCATGAAGCGGTGGTACTCGACCTACGCCCACGCGCCTGCGCCGACCACCCGCGACTGCGGGCCGCGTTGTAGGACACACCGCTCATTGTCGGCCCCATGTCGGATCGGAGCTGCCAAGTGCGGTCACCCCACCGCCGAACAGCCGACGAACCGACCCGATCATCACCACCACCAGCCGCAAGCAAGCCGCCACGACCGAGCCCCTGCTCGACTACGTAGCCGATCGAGACCGCCCACGACTTCCCGCTCCCGTGAAAACGAACTGAGGTCCGGAGGTCAGCGGACGTACTGGCGCGCCACGTCCACGAACGCTCGCACCTCCGCCTCCATCGCGTCCGCGGCCTTCCGCACAGTCAGCGGCAACGTATACCGCTCGAACGTGGATGCGTCCTCCGCGATGAACCGCACCATCCCCAGCTCGCGGTCGGCCTGGCGGACGGCCCGCGCGCCGGCGGCCAGCTCGTCCGGACCGGACAGGTCGAGCAGGCCGGAGACCTGCCGGATCTCGTTGCGCGCCGTGTAATAGGTGTTCTCGACCTCGAACTCTTCGGCCATCTCCACCACGTCGGCCCCGAGTGTCCGGCGGCGGTGCAGTGTGTTCAGCCGGATCAACGTCGAGCGGGCCGTGGTCGCGGCCTCTACCAATCGCGCGCATCGCTCCGCTCTCTCCTGCCGGGACCGGGCACGCGCCGCGAACAGTGCCTTCACGGGCTCCAGCATCACGCCGAGCGCGACACCGCCCAGCGCGAACAGGCCGGTGATCAATGGGGTCAGCATCCCGACAGCGTCGCCGCAGTCGCGCGGCCGGGCGATCGACCGACACGGTGAGATCGCTACGCCGGCAGCTTCCGTGCTGTCGCCGCGAACTCGTGCACCACATCCTCTAGCGTGTGGGCGACGTCGAGCACGGCCTTCGGCGGCCTGTCTTTGTCGAAGCGCTCGCCGTCGTCGCCGACGAACCGGGCACCGCGGAGCGCGCGTTCAGCCTCCCTCACCCCCATAGCGGCGTCCACCAGCTCGTCCGGGCCGCTCAGCCGCAGCAGCGCCACGGCCTGCCGCAGCTCGTTGCGGGCCAGCCGGTAGGCCTCGACCAACTCCTCCTCGCGCGTCGCGTCGACCTCGACTCCGGACGCGGCGCGACGGTGGGCCTGGTTCAGCGCCAGCAGACGGGCTCGACACGTCATCGACGCCTCGATCAACTTCGCACATCGTGCCGCCCGGTCGTCGCGGACACGGGCACGCCGCGCGGCACCGAGCTTGAGCGGTTCGACCAGGGCGCCGACGGTCACGCCACCGAGCGCGGCGGTCGCGGCGATCAGAGCGGGGGCCAGGGTGGTCCACATGCCTACGAGGTGCACCGCGCAGTCGGCCAGGTACATACGCCGAGCAACTCCAGCCGAACGGATCAGCTACTCGCCGGCACCAATCTCAGGTCCGTCACGGCCCTGTTCAACACGCCGCATGGCCACGCCTCGCCGCAGTCGGCGCCCAGGACTCGGCGGCCTTCGCCAGCGCCCAGAAGTACATGTTCGGGTCGGTGCTCTTCTCATTCATGCGGGCATCGTGACAAGGCGGTGTTGCCCACCCATCCCGACACTCCATCGCGCCCCTCAGCGTTTGACGCCACGTCGGGTTCAGAAGCGGCGGAGGTTCCACAGCTGCTGCTCGTGCAGGGCGGTGAGCACGCGCTTCTCCAGTTCCACCGCGGTGGCCCGGTCGGCCGTGGTGGCCCAACACAGCCACAACCCGGCTTCACACATGGCCAGGGCCGCCCAGCCTTTCACGTCCAGCCGCTCCCCAGCGGTCAAGGCCGCCAGCCGCCTGCTGAGGAACGCTCCATCGTTCAAGGCGCGATCCAGTACCGCTCGGCCCAAACCGGACACCGCCGCCTTGCCGGTGCAGTAGGCGGCCATCCTGCCACGCAGGCCCACGCCCCGGCGGTCTCCAGCCATACCCACGTAGACCAGTCCCGCCGTGGTGGCGGCCAAGTACACCCCCGGCGAGCGAGGCGCCGCCGCAGGCAACACGTCAAACGGAATCCAGGGCGACCAAGTGGCCAGTGCAGCCACGGGCTCGGACAGCTCCACCGCCACAGTGTCGATCACGGTCCGCTTGTCCGCAGCGATGTCAGTCAAAGGAACCACCTCCGCAACTCTGGACCAGTACTGTCGCTCGGACCATAAACCGTGCGAGCAAGCGTTCGCGCGTCTACCGAATCTCGGCACTAGCGGACGTTCGCCGCCATGCTCGATCAGCGGCATGTCAGGACGTTCGCGTAGTTTCCGAGCCGGTATCGCCCGGTCGGTGTGGATATTCGAATCGGGGCTGGTGCTGTTGATCGGTGCCTGGGCTGAGGTGTCGGACGCGTCTTGCCCGTCGCCCGCGGGCCGACGGGTCGTGGATGTTTCGCGCTCAACAGATCCGAGTCTTACGGGGTGTATTGCTGCGGGGTGTGGCGCAAGGCGGGCGCCGTTGGTGACTGACAGCGCCGGAACGACGCGATATCGTGCTGGGCGTGCCCGCAGTTCTTCGGTGCGGGCGGGTGGCTTGCCGTGTGGACTCGCTGGATGGGCGAGACGAGCGCGGTGAACAAGTTGTCGGGTCGCGTGGGTGGGGCCGCTGTGCAGGCGGGCACCGTGCACGGGGGTGTGCATCTTCATGTCGATGTTCCCGCGCGGCCGGTGCCGCGACAACTGCCCGCCGACGTGGCCGGGTTCACCGGTCGTGAGGAGCAGTTGGCGTGGCTGGACGAGCGTGCGCGGCAGGGCGGGGTGGTGGTGGTCACCGGCACCGCCGGGGTCGGCAAGACCTCGCTGGTCGTGCGGTGGGCGCACCGCCACCTTGAGGGCTTCCCCGATGGCCAGCTCTACGTCGACCTGCACGGCAGTTCGCCACGCGGTCCGGTGACCTCCGGCGAGGCCCTGACAGGCTTCCTGCGCTCGCTGCACGTCCACCCGGAGACGATCCCGGTCTCCGACGAGGACAAGGCGGCCCTGTACCGCTCGCTCACCCACGGCCGTCGGCTGCTCGTGGTGGTCGACAACGCCGCCGACGCCGACCAGGTACGCCCGCTGCTGTCCGCGTTCGGCACGGTCGTGGTCACCAGCCGCAACCGGTTGGCGGGCCTGGTGGCCCGCGACGGCGCCGTCCGCCTCGGCCTGGACGTGCTGCCGGCGGCCGAGTGCCTGGCCCTGTTGCGTGCGACCGCGGGCGCCGACCGCGTCGATGCCGACCCGGACGGGGCCGCGCGGTTGGCTGAGCAGTGCGCGTATCTGCCGCTGGCGTTGCGCGTGGCCGCCGAACGCATCGCGGCCGACCCGTTCGCCACGCTCGCCGACCTGACCGCCGAACTGGCTGCCGAGGAGGACCGCCTCGACCTGCTATCCGCGGAGGGGGACCCGTCGTCGGCGGTGCGCGCGGTGTTCTCCTGGTCCTACCGGTCGCTGTCCGACGAGACCGCGGCGGCGTTCCGGGCGCTCGGTCTGCACCCGACGCCGGAGTTTTCGCTGCGCGTCGTGACCGCGCTGCTCGACGCCACGCCCGGCCGGGCCCGGCGCCTGGTCGAAGCACTGGTGTCGGCACACCTGGTCCAACGCACCGCCCGCGACCGCTACCGCCTGCACGATCTGCTCCGGGTTTACGCGGTGGAACTTGCCGCGGACGCCCCTGGATGTGCGGGCGCGATCCGCCGCGTCCTGGCGTGGTACCTGTACGCGGCGGACGCGGCCGACCGCGTCCTGCTGCCGCTCTACCGCCGGCTGCCGCTGCCCGACGACCGGGTGGCCCGCGAGCAGTTCGCCGACCGGGCGGCGGCGATGCGGTGGTGCGAGGCGGAACGCGTGAACCTGGTGGCAGCCGTCCGCCTCGCGGCGGACTCCGGCGAACACGCCATCGCCGCACGGTTGCCAGTCGCGCTGTGCAGCTTCTTCGACCTGCGCAAGTACTGGCTCGACTGGGCGACCACGTTCGAGATCGGCAGGGAAAGCGCGCGGGCTGCGGGCGACCGGCCGGTGGAAGCCCATCTGCTCTACGGACTCGGCACCATCCACTACGAACTCTGGCAGGACGACCACGCCGCCGCGCGGTACCGGGAAGCGTTGGCGCTCAGTCGCGGGATCGGCGACGGCTGGGGAGTGGGCGCCGCCCTGGCCGGACGCGCCTACCTCCACCGCAGGCACAAGCGCTTCTCCGCGGCGTTGGACGACTTGCGTGAGTCGCTGGCCGTCCGTGAGCGCATCGGCGATGAACGGGGTGTGGCGATCACGTTGAACCGGCTGGGTTCGGTGTACCGGGATTTGGGGCTTCTGGACGAGTCGCTGGCGCACCTGACCGGTTCGCTGGAGGTACGTCGACGGATCGGAGACCGGCACGGGCAGGGGTATGTGTTCCACAGTCTGGCCGTGACCCACGAGTATCTGGGTCAGCCCGAC
>NZ_JBPKJK010000055.1:0-53952 GCF_051756985.1 Saccharothrix sabaoui | reverse complement strand
GTGCGACGGTGACCGGGTGCCGCGCGACGAACCCCCGCCCCGCACGCCCGACGGCCGGTACGTCGTGATCGACGGCAGGCGGTGGCGGGCGACGGACCCGACCGTGCCCGACGACGCCGCGGCCCGCCTGCGCGGCGCCCTGATGGCGTCCCGCCGGGACGTGGGCCGGGCGCTGCGGGCCGGCGACCCGGACGCCGAGCGCCGCGCCCGCGACCGCGTCCAGCTGGCCAAGGTGGCGCTGGGCGAGCGCGGCACGCCGTGGTGGGAGCAGTCCGACGAGGAGCGCAGGCGGCGCTGGGAGTCCGGCCTGACCGACCTGGGCGCGTGACCGGGCCCTACCCCCACGGGGGTAGCGCGATCTCACCCCGCGGGTGGGCGACGGTGGTCGGGGCCGCGACTAGGTTTGCGCCGTGCGTTTCCAGCTGACCCCGGCCCGGCTCGACGTCCTGCTCGCCCTGGTGCTGACCTGGCTCACCCTGGACACGGTGATCAGCCGCGCGGACGGACCGGTGCCGTTCCACGAGTGCGTGCTGGCGGCCCTCACGGTGGCGCCCATCGCGCTGCGCCAGCGCGCGCCCGTGGCGACCGTGGCGGTGGTCATCGCCGCGGTCGCCGCGTACAGCGGGCTGGCCACCGGCCTGATCCCCAACGCGGGGGTGGGTCTGCTGGTCGGCGTGTTCACCGTGGCCGTGCTCCGGCCGCGGGCGGTGGCGGCGGCGGTCGTCGCGGTGGCGCTGTGCGTGCTGGCGGTCGTGGTGCTGCGGGTCGACGCCGAGGCCGCGTGGTCGGAGATCGTGCAGTCCGCGGTGGTGGTGGTCGGCGCGTGGGTGCTGGGCGAGGGCACGCGCCGGTGGTCCGAGCGGGCCGAGCGGGCCGCCGAGGAGGCGACGCGGGCGGTGGCCGCGGAACGGGTGCGGATCGCGCGCGAGCTGCACGACGTGGTCGCCCACCACATGTCGGTGATCTCGTTGCAGGCCGGTCTCGCCTCCTACGTGCTGGACACCGACCTGGCGACGGCGCGCCAGGCCATCGGCACGGTCGGCGAGACCAGCCGCGAGGCGCTCACCGAGATGCGCAGGCTGCTCGACGTGCTGCGGGTCGACCCCGACGAGGACTACCGGCCCCAGCCGGGGCTGGCCGACCTGGACGACCTGGTGGCCCGGGCCCGGGGCGCCGGGCTGACCGTCGTGGTGCGGGTCACCGGCGAGGTCCGGGACCTGCCGCCGGGACCGGACCTGTGCGCGTACCGCGTCGCGCAGGAGTCGCTGACCAACGTCCTCAAGCACGCCGCCGCGGCGCGTGCCGAGGTGGAGGTGGACTACGGGCCGCAGACCCTGACGCTGGCGGTGACCGACGACGGCACGTCCGCCGCGCACGTCCCGCTCCGGCTGCCGGTGACCTCGCACGGCATCCGCGGGATGCGCGAGCGCGCCGAGCTGTACGGTGGCGTGCTCACCGCCGGACCGCGTGCCGGGGGAGGGTTCGGCGTGGTCCTGCGCCTGCCGCTGGGGGACTCGTCGACGGGGGGTGACCGGTGACCGTCCGCGTGCTCGTCGCCGACGACCAGGCGCTGATCCGCGCCGGCCTGGTCGCGCTGTTCACCGCCGCGCCCGGGTTCGAGGTCGTGGGGGAGGCGGCGGACGGCGCGCAGGCCGTGGCGCTGGCCGCGACCACCGCGCCGGACGTGGTGCTGATGGACATCCGGATGCCGGTGCTGGACGGCATCGCCGCCACCCGCGAGATCCTGGCCGAGGCGGGGGAGGACCCGCCGCGCGTGGTGGTGCTGACCACGTTCGACCTGCCCGAGTACGTCTACACCGCGCTCGGCGAGGGCGCGTCGGGCTTCCTCGTCAAGGACACCCCGCCGGAGCGGATCATCTCCGCGGTCCGCACCATCGCGGCGGGCGACATCCTCATCGCCCCGCACATCACGCACCGCCTCATCGAGACCTACGCCCAGCACCACCGGGCCACGTCGATCGGCGCGCCGCAGCTCGCGACCCTCACCGCGCGGGAGACCGAGGTGCTGCGCCTGGTCGGCAACGGCCTGACCAACGCCCAGATCGCGCAGCGGCTCGTGCTCAGCGAAGCGACGGTGAAGACGCACGTCAAGCGCATGATGGGCAAGCTCGCCCTGTCCAGCCGCGCGCAGGCCGTCGTGGTCGCCTACGAGACCGGGTTGATCGTGCCGAGACCGGCCGGGTGAGCGACCGGCCCGACGGGCGGACCCGCCGAACGGCGGGCGGAACGGACACCGCCGGGCTATGGTCGGGTCGGGGGACCACCGGTCACGGCGACCGCCCCGCGCGGACCGGGGGGCCTCGTTGAGTTTCTGGGAGTTCGTGGTCGACCGGTGGAACCGGTTGCTGGTCGAGGCCCTGCTGCACGTCAGCGCGGTGGTGCAGTGCGCGCTGCTGGCCGCGGTGATCGGGGTGTCGATCGGCGTGGCGGTGTACCGCAGCCCGGTCGGGTCGGCCCTGGCGACGGCGTTGACCAGCGCGGTCCTGACCATCCCGTCGTTCGCCCTGCTGGGCCTGCTGATCCCGGTGCTGGGCCTCGGGGTGGAACCGACCGTGGTGGCGCTCGTGCTGTACGGCCTGCTGCCGGTGGTGCGGAACACGATCGTGGGCCTGGGCGGTGTGGACCACGCGGTGCGCGACGCGGCGCGCGGCGTCGGGATGAGCCGGGTGACCGTGCTGACCAGGGTCGAGCTGCGGTTGGCGTGGCCCGCGATCCTGACCGGCGTCCGGGTCGCCGCGCAGATGCTGATGGGCATCGCCGCGATCGCCGCCTACGCGCGCGGCCCGGGGCTGGGCGTGGAGATCTTCGCCGGCCTGACCAGGGCGGGCAGCGCGAACGCGACCAACCAGGCGATCGCCGGGACGCTCGGCATCGTCGTCCTCGCGCTGGTCCTGGACGGGATCTTCGCGCTGATCGGCCGCTGCACCGTCTCCAGGGGGATCCGTGGCCAGTGAGATCGAACTCGTCGACGTGACCAAGCGCTACCCCGGCGTGCGGGAGCCCGCCGTGGAGTCGTTCAGCCTGACCGTGCCGGCGGGGGAGACGGTGGTGCTCGTCGGGCCGTCGGGGTGCGGCAAGACCACCACGATGCGGATGGTCAACCGGTTGATCGAGCCGACGTCCGGCCGCATCACCATCGACGGGCGGGACACGCTGTCGCTCGACCCGGACGAGCTGCGCCGCGGCATCGGGTACGCCATCCAGCAGGCCGGGCTGTTCCCGCACCTGACCGTCGGCCAGAACGTCGGCACGGTGCCGGGCCTGCTGCGCTGGGGCCGCGCGCGGGTGGCCGACCGGGTGGACGAGATGCTCGACCTGGTCGGGCTCGACCCGGCCGAGTACCGCGACCGCTACCCGCGGCAGCTCTCCGGCGGCCAGCAGCAGCGCGTCGGGGTGGCCCGCGCGCTGGCCGCCGACCCGCCGGTGCTGCTGATGGACGAGCCGTTCGGCGCGGTGGACCCGATCACCCGCGGCAACCTCCAGGACGAGCTGATGAGGCTCCAGGCGGAGCTGCGCAAGACGATCGTGTTCGTCACCCACGACTTCGACGAGGCGGTGAAGCTCGGGGACCGGATCGCGGTGCTCGGCCCGCGTTCGTCGGTGCTCCAGTACGACACGCCGGAGGCGATCCTGGCCAACCCCGCCGACGACACGGTCGCCGGGTTCGTCGGCGCCGGCGCGTCGCTCAAGCAGCTGCGGCTGCGCCGGGTCCGCGAGGTCGCGCTGAGCCGGGCGCTGACGGCCTCGGTGCACGACTCGCCCGCCGAGGTCGGCCGCAGGCTGGCCGGCTCGCCGCACCGGTACGCGCTGCTGCTCGACGGGCGCGACCGGCCGGTCAGCTGGGTGCACGCGGGCACCGCGCGGCCGGTCGGCGACCCCGTGACGCTCCAGTCGACGTTGCAGGACGCGCTGGAGGCGATCCTGACCGAGGGCGGCGCGGCGGTCGTCACGGGCGCGCGCGGCGAGTACGTCGGCCTGGTGGAGGTGGACGCCGTCATCGGCACCGTGCAGAAGCTGCGCGACGACCACGCCGCCGACGACCGGGCGGAGGCCCAGGCATGACCGGTGTGGCCGGCGTGGCGGGCGTGGCGGGTGTGGCGGGTGTGGCCGCCTCGCGGCAGCGGGCCGAGCGGCTGCGCCTGCTGGTCCAGCCGCTGGCCGTGCTCGTGCTCGTCGGCGGTGTGCTGACCTGGGCGTTCACCCGCGACCTCGACTCGATCGAGCGGGGCAGCATCAACGTGCCCACGCTGGCGTCCGCGACCTGGGACCACCTGGTGATCAGCGTCGTGGTGACCGCGCTGGTGCTGGTGGTGGCCGTGCCGCTGGGCGTCGTGCTCACCCGGCGGTGGGCGCGGCGGGCCGCCCCGGTGTTCCTGGGCGTCGCCACGATCGGCCAGGCGTCGCCCGCCATCGGCATCCTGGTGCTGTTCTTCCTGGTCTCCGGCCTGGAAGGGCTGTGGGCGGCGGTGCTGCCGATCGCCTTCTACACGTTGCTGCCCGTGCTGCGGAACACGGTGGTCGGCCTCCAGGGCGTCGACCCGGCGCTGGTGGACGCAGGGCGCGGCATCGGCATGTCCGCCGGCGCGGTGCTGCGCCGGGTCGAGCTGCCGCTGGCCGTGCCGCTGATCCTGGCCGGCCTGCGCACCGCGCTGGTGCACGCGGTCGGCGTGGCCACGCTCGCGGTGTTCGTCAACGGCGGCGGCCTGGGCCTGCTGATCGACACCGGCTACAAGCTCTCGCGGGTGACCGTCCTGGTCACCGGCGCGGTGCTGGCCGTGGGGCTCGCGCTGCTGGTGGACTGGCTGGGCGCGGTCGCCGAGGCGTACCTGGGACCGAAGGGGCTGCGGTGAAGGCGCGGTTCGCCCGCGTCGCGCTCGTCGCGACCACCCTGCTGGCGTCGGGCTGCGGCCTGGAGTCGTCGTTCGCGCTGCCGTTCGAGGTGGCGCCCGGGTCGATCCGGCCCGTACCGGAGCTGGCCGGGGTCGAGGTGGCGGTGGGGTCCAAGGACTTCACCGAGAACCAGGTCCTCGGCTACCTCGCCGAGGTGGCCCTGGTCGCCGCCGGGGCCGAGGTGCGGGACATGACCAACATCCAGGGCTCCAACAGCTCCCGCCAGGCGCTGATCACCGGCGACGTCGACCTGTCGTGGGACTACACCGGCACCGGCTGGATCAGCTACCTGGGCAACACCGAGCCGATCCCCGACGAACGGGCGCAGTACGAGGCGGTCCGCGACGCCGACCTGGAGCGCAACGGCCTGCGCTGGCTGGAGTACTCGCGGGTCAACAACACCTACGCGTTCGCCGTCACCGGGGAGTTCGCCCGCGCCCACGGGCTGCGCACCACCTCCGACCTGGCCGCGCTCGTCGCCCGCGAACCCGACAAGGGCGTGTTCTGCCTGGAGACCGAGTTCCTCAGCCGGGGCGACGGGTTCCCGGGCGCGGCGGCGGCCTACGGCATCGACCCGGCCGCGGTGGAGGTCAAGACGTTCGGCATCGGCACGATCTACACCGCCACGGCGACCGGCCTGTGCACCGTCGGCGAGGTGTTCACCACCGACGGCCGCATCCTGGCGCTGGACCTGCTGGCGCTGGAGGACGACCGCGGGTTCTTCCCCCGGTACAACGCGGCGATCGTGCTGCGCGAGGAGTTCCACCGGGCGCACCCGCAGGTCGAGCGGGTGATGGCGCCGATCGTGGCGAAGCTCGACAACGAGACGGTCCTGGCGCTCAACGCCGAGGTGGACGTGGACGGCCGCGACCCGGCCCTCGTCGCCCGCGACTGGCTGGTGCGCGAGGGGTTCGTGACGCTGCCGACGTCGTGACGCGGGGGTGGTGCCCGGTCGTGCCGCCGCGACCACCGCCGGGAGGTCGGTTCGGCGGGACGTGCTGCGGCCCGGGAACGGCGTCGCGGCCCGGCCGGGCGTACGCAGTTCTCCCCATGCCGGACCGGCGTCCCCGACTGCTCTCATGGACGTGAGCCGCCCGCGGGGGCCGGCGCGCGGACGCCAGGGGCACTGGGGGCTCCTGGCGTCCGTATCTGCGCGGGGCGTGCCGCCTCCTCAACCCACATGGCCGAACTCCACGCACGCGACCTGCGGGGTGCCCTGGACGTCGTGCACGCGCTGCACGAGGACGACGCCGAGGACACCGGCCTCGTCCTGCTCGGTCGCCTGGTGGGGTGCGACCAGGTCAGCGTGATCGACAGCGACCACGTGTCGCGCAGGCTCGCCGCCGTCACGCTGACCCACCCCGACCGCGACCTGACCGGCAGGCCCGGCTTCGCGGACGCCGTGTCCGGGCACCCCGGCTTCGCCGCCTACCGCTCGGGCCGCCTGGCGGTGGGCGAGTCGGTGGCGCTGACCGACCTGGTCACGCCGCGCGAACTGCGCCGCCTGCCGCTCTACGCGGACTTCTAC
Organism: Saccharothrix sabaoui; assembly: GCF_051756985.1. NCBI lineage: Bacteria > Bacillati > Actinomycetota > Actinomycetes > Pseudonocardiales > Pseudonocardiaceae > Saccharothrix > Saccharothrix sabaoui. The sequence continues at coordinate 47,513 of NZ_JBPKJK010000055.1, read as the reverse complement.
CGCCCGCAGGGCACAGCGGACCAACTGCTCGGCATCATCCGCCTCACCGGCAGGATCGGCCTGACCGCGGTGCTCAACCGGTCGCGCCCCGGCTTCACCGGCCGCGACCGGGCGGTGCTCGACCTGCTCGTCCCGCACCTCGGCCAGGCCAGGCGGCAGCGGGCCCGGCTGGCGGCCCTGGGCGCCGCGACCCGCACCGGCGCGCTGCTCGACGCCCAGCACCTCCGCTCGCCCACCGCGCTGGCCGACCTGACCGCGCGGGAGCGCGAGGTCGCGCACTGGATCGCCGAGGGCGCGACCGACGCCGAGGTCGCCAGGGGCCTCGGCATCAGCGTGCGCACCGTCCACAAGCACGTCGAGCGGGTGTTCCGGAAGCTGGGCCTGACCAACCGCGCCGGCCTGGGCGCGGTGGTGCACCGCGCTAGCGGGTGAGCAGGTCCCGCAGCGCCTTCACGACCTCCGCCGGCGCCTCCTCGGCCATGAAGTGCCCGCACGTCACCGTCCGGTGGTCGAGGTCCGGGGCCCACGCCCGCCACCGCGCGGCGGCGTCGAAGCCGAGGGCCGCGCCCCAGTCCTGCTGGAGCACGGTGACCGGCATCCGCAGCACGACGCCGTTCGCCAGGTCCGCGCGGTCGTCCTCGACGTCGACGCCGGCGGAGGCCCGGTAGTCCGCGACGATCGACGGCACCGCCTCGCGCGACGCCCTCAGGTACTCGGCGCGCACGTCGGCCGGGATCGCGGCCGGGTCGGTGGCCCAGACGTCCAGGAAGTGGCCGAAGAACTCGTCCGCCGCGCCCGCGATCATCGCCTCCGGCAGGCCGGGCGGCTGCGCCATCAGGTAGAGGTGGAAGCCGACCGCGGCGCTCGTGCCGTGCATCACGTCCCACGTGTCGAGCGTCGGCAGCACGTCCAGCGACGCCAGGTGGGTCACCGCCCCGGGGTGGTCGAGGCCGGCGCGGACCGCGACCAGCGCGCCCCGGTCGTGCCCGGCCAGGGCGAACCGCTCGTGGCCGAGCGCGCGGGCCAGGGCCACCACGTCGTCGCCCATGACCCGCTTGGAGTAGGTGCGGCCGTCGGTGTCGGCGGGCTTGTCGCTCGCGCCGTAGCCGCGCAGGTCGGGGACGATCACGGTGTGGTCGGCGGCCAGGTCGGCGGCGACGTGCCGCCACATCAGGTGGGTCTGCGGGAAGCCGTGCAGCAGCACGACGGGGCTGCCCGAGCCGCCGACGGCGACGTGCAGCGACACGCCGTCGGCGACGGTGACGCGCTGCTCGGTGAACCCGGTGATCCTGGGGGGCATGGTGACTCCTTCGTGGTGTGCCACCAGGCTGCGGCCCGCCGATCAGCACCCGGTCAGCACCCGGTCAGCGCCCGATCAGCACCCGGTCCGCGCTTGGCCGGCACCACCGCGGGTGCCGCGTAGGGTTGGTCCCCGCGATGGTGGAGTTCCGGGTGCTGGGGCCGGTGGTGGCCGAGGACGCGCGCGGGCCGGTCGGCCTGGGTGGGCCCCGGCACCGCGCCGTGCTGGCGCGCCTGCTGGTCGCGCGGGGGCGGGTCGTGCCGGTCGAGCGCCTGGTCGACGACCTGTGGGAGGACGGCGCACCGGACGGCGCGGTCGGGGCGGTGCAGACGTTCGTCGGCGCGCTGCGCAAGGCGCTGGAGCCGGACCGTCCACCCAGGACACCCGCGCGGCTGCTCGTCACCGCCGCGCCGGGGTACGCGCTGAGGGCGTCGGAGGTGGACGCCTGGCGGTTCGAGGAGGGGGTCGCGGGGGCGACGCGCCTGCTGGCGGACCGGCCGGCGGAGGCCCGCGCGCTGCTCGACGAGGTGCTGGCGCTGTGGCGGGGACCGGCGTACGCCGAGTTCGCCGGGCACGGCTGGGCGCGCGGCGAGGCGGACCGGCTGGACGAGCTGCGGCTGCTCGCCCTGGAACGGCGGGCGGAGGCGGCGTTGGCGCTGGGCCTGGCGGCCGAGTCGGTGCCGGACCTGCGGGCGCACGTCGCGGCGAACCCGCTGCGCGAGGACGGGCGCGCGCTGCTGGCCCTGGCCCTCTACCGGACCGGGCGGCAGGGCGAGGCGCTGGCCGAGCTGCGGTCGGCGCGCGAGGTGCTGCGGGCCGAGCTGGGCGTCGACCCGGGAGCCGGGCTGCGGCGGCTGGAGCACGACGTGCTGGCCCAGGCACCGCACCTCGACCTGTCACCGGTCGCCGAGGCGGGCACCTCGCTGGACCCTGCGCCGCACAGTGCGCCGGGCACCCCGCCGCAGGCCGTGTCGGACCCTGCATCGGACGTGCCGCCGGCCGACCGGGCGGGCGCGACCTCGGCCGGCTCCGGATACCCGTTCGTCGGACGGGCGGACGAGTTGGCCGAGCTGGACCGGGCGGCGGGGGAGGGGCGGCGGTTGGTGCTGCTCTCCGGCGCGGCCGGTGCCGGGAAGACCGCGTTGGCCAGGGCGTTCGCCGGTCGCCTCGACGGTGCGGGGTGGCGCGTCGCGTGGGGCGCGTGCCCCGAACCGCCCGGCGCGCCCGCCGACTGGCCGTGGACGCAGGTGCGCGAGGCGCTGGGGCTGCCCGACGTCCCCTCCGGGTCGCGGTTCGAGCGCCACCGGGCCGTCGCGGTCGCCGTGGGCGGGCTCGGGCGCGTGCTGCTGGTGCTCGACGACCTGCACTGGGCCGACGAGGAGACCCTGGCCCTGCTGATCTCGCTGGTCACCGACCCGGCCGCCGAGCGGGTGCTGGTCGTCGGCACGTACCGGTCCACCGAGATCTCACCGGCGCTGGCCGGCGCGCTGGCCCGGGCCGCCCGCGCCGAACCCGTCCGCGCCTACCTGGGCGGGCTGACCGAACCGCAGGTGGGGGAGCTGGTGCGGGCCACCCCGGGGCGGCGGCCGACACCCGCCGAGGTCCGCATGATCCACCGGCGCAGCGGCGGCAACTCGTTCTTCGTGCGCGAGCTGACCCGGCTGTGGCGGGCCGGGGGCGACGCCGTGCCGCACGCGGTCCCGACCGGCGTCCGCGACGTGATCCGGCACCGCCTGGCCGCGTTCCCCGAGGGGACCCGCACGCACCTGAGGCAGGCCGCCGTCCTCGGCCAGGACGTCGACCTGGACGTGCTGGTGCGGCTCGCGGGCGACGAGGAGGGCGTGCTGACGTCGGTGGAGTCCGCGCTGGCGGCGGGCTTCCTGGTCGAACGGGACGCCGACCACCTGCGGTTCGCCCACGCCCTCGTCCAGGAAGCCCTGTACGAGGACACCGCCCGCGCCCGCCGCGCCCGGTGGCACCTCGCGGTCGCCGACGTCCTCGAAGCGATCCGGCCGGACGAGGTCGAGGCCGTCGCCCACCACCTGCTGCGCGCGGGCGGTCGGGCCGACCCGGGCCGCACCGCCCACCACGCCCGCGCCGCCGCCGAACGCGCCGAGCACCGCTTCGCGCCACACGAGGCCGCCCGCCTGTGGCGCGCGGTCCTGGACCTCACCGGCACCGACGCCCCGGACCGCCGCCATGCCCCGGACCGCCGCGACGCCCCGAACCGCCTCGACGGCCCGAACCGCCTCGACGGCCCGGACCGCCTCGACGCCCTCATGGGCCTGGTCCGGACCCTGTCCGTCACCGGTGACCTGCCCGCCGCCCGGCGGTACCGCGCCGACGCCGTCACCGCGGCCGAGGCGCTGGGCGACCCGGTGCGCACGGCCGCCGTCATCGGGTCGTCCGACGTGCCCGCGATCTGGACCACCAACGACGACGAGGCCCTGTCCGCCCGCCTGGTCACGGCCGCCGAGCGCACCCTCGCCGCCCTGCCCGCCGGGTACGACCGGGAACGCGCCCGACTGCTCGTCACCATCGCCCTGGAACGCCGCGCCGACACCGGTCCGCGCGGCGCCGGGGCCGCCCGCGAGGCCGAGGCGCTCGCCCGCCGGCTGGACGACCCGCTCCTCCTCGCCCTGGCCCTCAACGGCCGCTTCCTCCACGAGTTCCACCGCACGGGCCTGGCGCCGGAACGCGCCCGGATCGGCGCGGAGCTGCACGCCCTCGCCGCCCGCCACCACCTCGTCGCGTTCGAGGTGCTGGCCCACCTGATCCAGCTCCAGGCGCACGCCGCGCTGGCCGACCTGGCCACCGCCGACCACCACGCCGCCGAGGCCGACGCGCTGGCCGACCGCCACGACCTCCCGCTGGTCTCCGTCTTCACGGACTGGTACGCCGCCCTGCGCCTGGCGATCACCGGCCTCCGCGACGAGGCCGCCTCCGCCTACCGCGCCGCCGCCGCGCGCCTGCCGTCCACCGGCATGCCCGGCCTGTCCGCGGGCCTGCTGCCCCTGGCCCTGCTCACCCTCGACCTCCCGCAGCCGGACGCGGACCCCGGACCGCACGAGCCGTGGACCCGACCGGCCGCCGACATCCCCGACCCGCCGCACGACCTGCTGCTGGAGGTCAGGCTCTGCCTGCACGCCCGGGCCGCCCTCGCCGCCGGCGACCGCGCCGCCGCGGCCCGCCTGCACGACGCCCTGCTGCCGGCCCGCGACGAACTGGCGGGCGCGGGCAGCGGCCTGCTCACCCTCGGCCCGGTCGCCCACCACCTCGGCGACCTGGCCAGGGCCCTGGGCGACCACGAGCAGGCCGCCGCCCACTACCGCCGGGCCGAGGCCGTGGCCCGCCGAGCGGGCGCCCCGCACTGGACCGCCGCCGCCCTCGCGGGCGCGCGGACCGGTTGACGGCGTTCAGCCGAAGCGGGCGACGAAGCGCTTCTGCCAGGGCGTCTCCACCGCGCGGTGCGAGTAGTGGGTGCGCACGTAGGCGACGGCCTCGCCGGCGGGCACGCCGTCCAGGACCGCCAGGCAGGCCAGTGCGGTGCCCGTGCGGCCCACGCCACCCCCGCAGGCGACCTCCACGCGTTCCCCGTCGGCACGCGCCAGCAGGTCGCGCAGGGCCTCGCCGAAGTCGGCGCGGTCGGACGGCAGCCAGAAGTCCGGCCACCGCACCCACCGCCGCTCCCACGCCGTCGCGGGCGGTTCCGAGCCCAGCAGGTAGAGGCCGAACCGCGGCTCCGGCCCTTCCGGCAGCGGGCGTCGCAAACCTCGCCCCCGCACGAGCCGCCCGGACGGCAGGCGCAGCACCCCCGGTGCCCCTTCCTCCCACATGTCATCCCCCTCGGGCATCGGTGACCAGGACGCGATTCTGGCCCACCGGACCTCCGGTCACGACAACGGGGGCGGGGACGGGGGCGGGGACGCGCCCGACCCCGAAGGCATCCCCGCAGTCCCCCGACCGGGCGGCCGGCAGGGCTGTTCCCGCAGGTGGGCGGGCTGCCGTGGAATATCCCGACTGCTCCGTGCGGGTGCACGTGCAGATGCACGGCAATCGGCTCCCCGCGCCGGCCTTACCCTCGTCACGTGAACAGCGAGCCGTCGCCCCTCGCAGTGCCGCGGCAGACGCGCGCCGGGTCGGCCACCGCCCACGACCGGGGGCCCGCGCCCGAGCCGGTCGTCGTGCTGGCGACCGCCGTGGACGCCGCCATCGCCGCCCTGTCCCCGCGCGCCCTGCGCGACGCGGAGGCCGGTCCGGTGCTCGAATCCATGCTGACCGCGTTCACCGCGGCGGTGGCCCCGGTCCAGGCGGGACTGGTGGTCAGATCGCCGTCCGACCCGCTCACCCTGGTCCAGGGCTACCTGGGCAACGCCTTCACGCACGCCGCCGGCGGCGACCCGGACGCCACGAGGGCCGCCCTCATCGCCGCCCGCGCCGCCCTGGCCCACCTCGTGGACGACGACCGGGACGAGGACGACGGGCGCTGGCGGCCCTGACGGGACGGGACCGCCCGGGGACCCGCGCACCGCGTCCTACCCGGTCCCGCCGCCCCGCTCCGGCCCCGCCGCCTCGCACTCGGCCAACCGGCGTTCCAACTCGGTGACCGCGGCCCGGAGCCCGGCCGCGCGGCGCTTCGCGTCGGCGGTCTCGGTCTCCAGCGCGGCGTTGGCCACGACCAGGCCCTCAAGGCGTTCGTCGCACTCGCGGACCAGCCGTTCGCGCACCTCCTCGACGACCTGCCGGTCGGCGCGCGACCGCTCGTCCACGGCGAGGGCGATCGCGTGCTCGACCTCACGGCGGATCGGGCCGAACCCCATCAGGAACGTCCACAGCGGTCCGCCCATGCGGTCCACCGTACCCGCGGGCACAACGCACGACGGCGGTCTCAGCCCCGCTGGGCCAACCGGATGACGTGCCACGACACCGGCGGCAGGGTCGTCCGCAGCACGCCGTCCCCGACGTCGACCGACAGCGCCGTCGGGGTGACGCGGTCGGGCGCGTCGCGCGTGTTGCTCGCCGACGGGTCCTCGTCGTGCAGGCTCCACGCCTCGGCCACCTCCAGCGGACCCAGCGCGGCCAGCGGCACGGTCAGCGAGACCGGCTCGGTCAGGTGCCGGTTGACCACGAACAGCACCGTGCCGCCGTCGTCGGACCGCGTGGCGACCGCGTCCACCGCGGGCACGTCGCCGTGGCGCGCGGTGGGCGTGGTGGGGGAGTCCACGACCACCCGCAGCACGTCGCCGCGCGCCAGCCGCGACGTCAGCGCGAACGGGTGGAACGTCGTCTGCCGCCACGCGGGCCCGCCGGGTTCGGTGCGGATCGGCGCGATCACGTTGACCAGCTGGGCCTGGCAGGCGACCGCCACCCGGTCGCTGTGCCGCAGCAGCGAGATCAGCAGGCTGCCCACGACCACCGCGTCGGTCACGTCGTAGACGTCCTCCAGCAGCGGCGGCGCGACCCGCCACTCGGTGGGCGGGTCGGCCTGGAACCGGCTCAGGTACCAGACGTTCCACTCGTCGAACGACAGCGTGATCCGCTTGTCGCTCTTGAGCCGCGCGCCCACCGCGTCGGCGGTCGCCACCACCCGCTCGATGAAGCGGTCCATGTCCGCGGCGGAGGCGAGGAAGCTGGCCACGTCGCCGTCCAGCGGCTCGTAGTAGGCGTGCAGGGAGATGTGGTCGACCTGGTCGTAGGTCAGCTCCAGGACGGTGTCCTCCCACGCGCCGAACGTCGGCATCGACGAGCCGGAGCTGCCGCACGCGACCAGCTCCAGGCCCGGTTCGGCCTGGCGCAGCGCCCGCGCCGTCTCCGCCGCCAGCCGGCCGTACTCGTGCGCGGTCTTGTGCCCGGTCTGCCACGGGCCGTCCATCTCGTTGCCCAGGCACCACAGCCCGATCCGGTGCGGCGACGGGGAGCCGTTGGCGCGCCGCAGGTCCGACAGGTGCGTGCCGCCCTCGTGGTTGGCGTACTCGTGCACGTCGAGGGCCTCGGCCACGCCGCGCGTGCCGAGGTTCACCGCGTACATGACCTCCACGTCCGCCTTGCGGGCCCAGCGCGCGAACTCGTCCAGGCCCACCGCGTTGTCCTCGATGCTCCGCCACGCCAGGTCGCGCCGCGTCGGCCGGGAGGCGACCGGGCCGACGCCGTCCTCCCAGCGGTAGCCGGACACGAAGTTGCCGCCCGGGTAGCGGACCACGGTGACGCCCAGCTCGCGGGTCAGCTCCAGCACGTCGCGGCGGAAGCCGTCCTCGTCGGCGGTCGGGTGGTCGGGTTCGTGGATGCCCGTGCGGACGCACCGGCCCAGGTGCTCGACGAACGACCCGAACAGCCGGCGGCGCACGGGCGCGACCACGTGGTCGGGGCTCAGGGCGAGGGAAGCGGTGAGCATGGTCCTCCTACTTGAAGGTGCCCGCGCTCGCGCCGCTGCGCCAGAAGCGCTGGAGCAGGACGAACGCGACGACGAGCGGGACGATCGCGAGCAGCGAGCCGGTGACGACCAGGTTGAACAGCACGCGCGTGCCCGCCTCCTGCTGCGCGGTGTTGAACCAGGTGGTCAGCCCCACGGTCAGCGGGTACAGGTCGGCGTCGCTGAGCATGACCAGCGGCAGGAAGTAGTTGTTCCAGGTCGCCACCAGGGTGAACAGGAAGACGGTGACGAGGGCTGGGCGCATCATCGGCAGCGCGATCCGCCAGAAGATCCGCAGCTCGCCCGCGCGGTCGATGCGCGCCGCCTCCAGCAGGTCCACCGGCACGCTCTCCGCGACGTACACCCGGATCAGGTAGGTGCCGAACGGGCTGAGCAGCGAGGGCAGGACGACCGCCCACACCGTGTCCACGAGACCCAGTTCGGACAGGATCAGGTAGGTGGGCAGCACGAGCGCCGTCGCCGGCACCATGATCATGCCCAGCAGCGCGGTCTCGAACAGGCGCTTGCCCGGGAACGAGAACCGCGCCAGCCCGTAGCCCGCCAGCGCGGCCAGCGAGGTCGCGCCCACCGCGCTCACCCCGGAGTACAGGGCGGTGTTGGCGGCCCAGCGGCCGTACGCGCCGTCGTCCTCGCGGAACAGTTGCCTGATGTTGTCCACCAGGCTGAACTCGTCGGCGAACCACAGCGCCGGGCTGGACAGCAGCCCCTGCTGGCTCTTGGTGGCCGCGATCAGCACCCACAGCAGCGGGACCAGGAAGTACACGACCCCCGCGAACATCAGCAGGTGCGGCAGCCTCGTGCGTACGGTCACGACCGGGTCCCCCTCCGCCGGACGAAGACCACGGCGTAGGCCACCACGAACACCACGAACCCGAGCGCGAACGAGATGGCCGCCGAGTAGTGGAAGTCCGAGTAGGCGAACGCCTGGTTGTAGGCGTACAGGTTCGGCGTGTACCCGCTGGAGATCTGCGGCGCGAACCGGGCCATCACCTGCGGTTCGGTGAAGAACTGCATGGTCCCGATGACGGTGAAGATCGCGGCCAGCCCGATCGCCGACCGGATCGCGGGCACCTTCACCCGCAGCGCGAGCTGCACCTGCGACGCGCCGTCGACCACGGCCGCCTCGTACGTCTCGCGCGGCACGCCCCGCAACGCCGAGTACAGGACGATCATGTTGTAGCCGGTCCACGCCCAGGTGACGATGTTGCCCAGCGACACCAGCAGCCACGGCGTGCCGAAGAAGTCGATCGGCTCGCCGCCGAACCACGTCGGCACGTCGCCGAACGGCCCGAACGTGCGGCTGTAGAGGAAACCCCACATGAGCGCGCCGATCACCGCGGGCACCGCGTACGGCATGAACGCCACCAGCCGGAACACCACCGCGAACCGCGTCGTCACGGCGTCCAGCGCGAGCGCGCCCGCCAGGGCGACGCCCAGCATGACCGGGATCTGCACCGCGCCGAACAGCACCACCCGCAGCAGCCCGTCGAGCAGCACGGGGTCGGTGAACGCGCGGGCGTAGTTCTCCAGGCCGGTGAACCGGGTGCCCAGCGCGAGGCTGCGGCTGGACAGGCTCAGCCAGAACGCGTACCCCAGCGGCACCACCAGGAACGCCACGACCACGAGGAAGAACGGCAGGACGAACAACGCCCCGGCGACGGGGTGCGCGGTGACGCGCCTCCTCGACGTCCCCCCGGTCCCCGTCACCGGTCGACCTTGAAGCCCTGCTGCTCGGCGTGGGCGACGACGTTGTCCTGCGCCGCCTCCAGCACCGTGCCCCACGGCCTGCTGCCCGCCACCGCCTCGGCGGTCCGGTCCTCCAGCTCGCCGTACACGAAGTCCTGGAACGGCGTGTACTCGAACTCGTCGAGCTTCTCCGACACCGGCACGAAGATCTCGTTCACCTTCTGGCCCGCGAAGAACTCGTAAGGCTTGCCGGTGAACGCCGGGTCGGCCGCCACCTCCTTGACCAGCGGGTAGAGGAACGCCTTGTTCAGCCCGACGTCCCACGCCTCGGCGGACCTCCCGAACAGCTCGCGCGCCACCGTCGTGGCCGCCCCGGGGTCCTTCGCCTGCTTGGTGACGGCGAACGTCGAGCCGCCCCAGTCGCCCTGCTCGTCCGCGCCCGCCGTCCACTGCGGCATCGGCGCGACCGCCCACTTGCCCGCCGTGTTCTTCAGCGACCCGGCCACGTAGCCGGGCGTCCAGCCCGCGGCGGCCCACGTCCAGTACTTGCCGGAGTCGAGCGCGGCGGTGGCGTCGGCGGTGAAGAACGGGTCGCCGGCCATGAGCCCCCGGGAGACCAGGTCGCCGTGGAAGTCGACCACCTTGCGGCACTCCGGCGCGGTCAGCGCGAGCCGCACCCGGTCGCGCGCCCCCGTCCACGAGTAGCCGTAGGGGCGGCACCCGGCCTGCCACATCAGGCCGTTGAGCCAGCCGCCGTCGCTGCCGAAGCTCGCGACGAACGAGTCCGGGGCGACGGCCTTGATGCGCTCGGCGGCGGCGCGGTACTCGTCCCAGGTGGCCGGTACCGGGATGCCGTGCTGCTCGAACAGGTCCCGGCGGTACATCAGCGCCATCGGGCCGCCGTCCACCGGGATCGCGTACACCCGGTCCCCGTCGGTGGCCTGGTCCCACGCCCACTCGGCGTACAGGGCCTCGTCGTCGTTGGCGCCGTGCTGCCCCATGTCGACCAGGGCGTCGAGGATGACGAACGTCGGGATCTGCTGGAACTCCACCATCGCCACGTCCGGCGCGCCCCTGCCCGCCGTGAACGCGGTCTTCAGCTTGGCGTAGTGGTCCGCCCCGGTGCCGGCGTTGGTCCACTCCACCCGGATGCCGGGGTGGGAGGCGTTGAACGCCTCCACCACGCTCTTGAACTCCGGGTACCAGGCCCACACGGACACGCGCACCGGGCCGTCGTCGTCCGCCGCGCCGCCGCAGCCGGCGACCGCGAGCAGGGCGCCCGCGGCGAGCACGTGCGCGAGCCTTCCCAACCGCTTGATCATGGACAGCGCCTCTCCGCCGCGGACGGGCGCGCGGCTGTCGTCGCGGTGGGTGACCGCGACGGGAAGTGGGGGGTGCGGCGGCGATCCCGCGCGAGGGCCGCGGAACCGATCAGGCGTTGCACCACGACCGCCGGGCTCGGTGGGCACCGACCCGGGATGCCGCCGTGGCACCGGGTTTTGCTGCGCTGCAAAGCACTATCCACCCCGTGTTACCGCGCTGCAAGACCCGATCGGTGCGCCATTCGAACCAACCGCGCGCCCTGTTTGTCGTGCGCGTCGGTGGCGTGCACACTTCCCGCCAGCACCCGGCACCCGTCCCGGTCGGGCGGAGGAGGACCATGCGCGACGCCACGCTGCGTGACGTGGCCCTGCTCGCGGGCGTGTCCCCGCGCACGGTGTCGAACGTGGTCAACGGGTACGCCCGGGTCACCGACCGCACCCGCGAGAAGGTCGAGCGCGCCATCGCCGAACTGGGCTACCGGCCCAACGTGCTGGCCCGCAACCTCGTCTACGGCCGGTCCGGGCAGCTCGCGGTCGTCGTGCCCTACCTGGACACGCCGTACTTCGCCGAACTGCTCCAGGCGATCATCCCGCGCGCCCGCGACCGCGGGTACACCGTGCTGGTCGACCAGACCGACGGCGACCCGGGGCACGAGCGCGACCTGGTGCGCCGCGCCGGCCGCGCCCTGCTGTTCGACGGGATGATCTTCAGCCCGCTCGGCCTGTCCCAGGAGGACCTGGCCGCGGTGGACCCGTCGCTGCCGCTGGTGGTGCTCGGCGAACGCGTGTCGAACGGCGTGTTCGACCACGTCGGCATCGACGACGTGACCGCGTCCCGCGAGGCGACCGCGCACCTGATCGGCCTGGGCAGGCGGCGCGTCGCGGCCATCGGCGACCAGCCGTACCCGACGGGGGAGGCGGCGCAGCTGCGCACCCGGGGCTACCGGCAGGCGCACGCCGACGCCGGGCTCCCGGTCGACGAGTCGCTCATCGTCCCCACCCCGAGGTTCAACCGCGCCGACGGCTCCGGCGCGATGCACCTGCTGCTCGACCGCCCCGACCCGCCGGACGCCGTGTTCTGCTACAGCGACCTGGTCGCCCTTGGCGCACTGCACGCGGCGCTGGAGCGCGGCCTGCGCGTGCCCGAGGACCTGGCGCTCATCGGGTACGACGACATCGAGGAGGGCCGCTACTCCAACCCGCCGATCAGCACCGTCTCACCCGACAAGGCGGCCATCGCCGCGACCGCCGTGGACCGCGTCCTGGAGCGCATCGGCAGCGCCGAACCCCTGCCGGGGGTGGAGGTGCGCGCCGCCCACCGGCTCGTCCCGAGGCGCAGCACGGTGGGGCGCGGCTAACCGAGGTGCGCGGTGTCGTTGAGGCGGACCAGCCGCCACGACGCGCCGTCGTGCTCCCACTCGGTGGCGGACGCGAAGTCCGGGTCCAGCCGGGCACCCGTGCCGGGGCGGGGCACGCCGAACAGCACCAGGAACGCGAGCACCACGAAACCGGCGTGCGTGGCGGCCACCACGGTCCGGCCCCGGTGCTCGGCGGCCAGGCCGTCGAGCGTGTCCCGCACGCGGGAGCTGAAACCGTGCCACGTCTCGCCGCCGGGGCAGATCGGCCGGTCCGGTTCGGCGACCAGGTCGAACGGCTCGTACCGGGCGCGGAACTCGTCGCCGCTCAGGCCGTCGCCCTCACCCAGCCGCAGCTCGGTCAGGCCGCGCTCCTCCACGACCGGCGGCTCGCCGAGCGCGTGGCGCAGCAGGTCCGCGGTCTGGCGGGCGCGGACGGCGGGGCTGGTGAGCAGCACGTCGGCGTGCAGGCGCTCGGCGGCGAACCGGTCCCGCAGCGCCGACACCTGGAGCCGGCCGAGGTCGGACAGGCCGGGGCACCCGCGTTCGGCGGACGCGATACCGCGGACGTGGTGCAGCGACTCGCCGTGGCGCACGAGGATCAGGCGCATGGCCGGACAGGCTAGCCCTGATCACCGCGCCGCTTGCGGTGGACCACCCAGCCGAAGTCGATTACCAGCACGACGGCCAGCACGGCGAGGGCGACGCCCGCCCACGTGAGGCCGGCGCGGAAGCACAACCAGGCCGCCACGCCGTCGAACACGATGCCGAACCCGGCCAGCCACAGGCGCAGGGTGAGGGCGCTGCGCGGCGGCGCCGGCGGGGGCAGGTCGTCGGTCACGGCCTCACTCCCCGTGGACGACGGCCACCGCGCACGGCGCGTGGTAGACGACCGCGTGGCTCACCGAGCCCAGCAGCGCCCGCCGCACCGCGCCGCGACCGCGGCTGCCGACGACCAGCAGCGCCGCGCCGTGCGCCTGCTCCAGCAGGACGTGCGCCGGGTTGTCGAACGCCAGCAGCAGCTCGGCCTCGACCTGCGGGTACCGTCGCCGCCGCTCGGCCAGGTCGCGTTCGACGACCTCCTCGGCGGCGACCCGCACGCGGTCCCAGTCGTGGTTCCAGCCCAGCTCGGGCACGGCCACCGGCATCACCGCGTCGGCCCACGCGTGCACGGCGACCACGCGGTGGCCGTGGCGCGCGGCGTGGTCGAACGCGAAGTCCGCGGCCCGGCCGCTCGACGGCGACCCGTCCACGCCGACCACGACCGCCTGCCCCAGCACGCCGGAGTCGCGGACCACGACCGTCGGCCGGTCGCCGTGGTGCACGAGGTCGGCGGCCGTCGAGCCGAGCAGCGCCTTGGCCAGCCCCGTGCGGCCCGACCAGCCGACCACGACCAGTTCCGCGTCCGCGCCGACCTCCCGCAGCACCTCGGCCGGGCGGCCGGGCAGGAGGTGCGCCTCGACGTCGGGCGTGATCGCGCGGCACTCCTCGGCGACCTCGCGCAGGTGGGACCCGGCGAACTCGCGGACCGACTCCTCGGTGACCACCTCGGGCAGCGGCGCGGCGCCGACCGTGAACACCAGTTCGGGGAACGGCCCGTGCACCGCGGCCACGACCACCAGCCGCAGGTTCCTGCTCGCCGCCTCCCGCGCGGCCCACGACGCGGCCGCCCGCGACTGCGCGGAGCCGTCCACCCCGACCACGACCGCCTGCCGCCCGTCCACCGCCATGCGCACGACCTCCTCCGGAGTAGGCCCACGGCTACCCCGGCCCGCCGACCGGCAACCACCAACCCCCCGACCGTGCCGAGAGTCCAACGCTCAGGCCCCGAGAGTCCAACGCTCAAGCCGCGAGAGTCCAACGCCCAGGCCCGGTGAGTTCTTCGTTCGAGCCGACCGGTCGGTATGCCCGAATGAAGAACTCAGGGTTCCTGGAGGTTGGACTCTCGGGTCCCGGGCGTTGGACTCTCGAGGTCTGGGCGTTGGACTCTCGGGTGGGGGAGGGTGGGGAGCTAGGGTCTGACTTCGGCCCAGACGGTTTTGTCGCCGTGGTCGCACTCGAAGCCCCAGTGCGAGGACAACCGGTTGACCATGACCAGCCCGCTGCCCAGCGCCGGGACGTCGGGTCTGCCCAGCACGGGCAGGTCGCTCGGGCTGCGGTCGACGACCTGGACCCGCAGCGCGCCGCAGTCGTCCACGCGCCACAGCCTCACCCGGTAGGGACCCTCGGCGTGGCGGTGGGCGTTGTCGATCAGCTCCGCCGCGATCCGCACGAAGTCGTCCACCGGCCGGATGCCCACGCCCCGCGTCACGTGGCGGACCCACACGTCCACCTCGGGCGGCGTCGGCACCTCGTCGAGCACCAGGTCGAGGCCCTGGTCCAGCGGCCCCGCCATCTTCATCACACGCACACCTCCAACACCTCGACGACTTCGAGGCGTCGGTCTCAGGTATCCCCTGGTCGGGTGTCTCAAACACGCGACCGGGTGAAGCCTCTCGACCGTCCGGCCGTCACGTCGTCATCCGGTCGTGCGGTCGCACGACGTCCCGGGTTTTCCCGGTCGTTGCTCCATTCGTGCTAAAGCAATTTCCCGAATATGCAGTCGAAGTCGAACTTCGTGACGCAAAGCACAAAGTGATATGTCTAGATTGACCTAAACCGGTGATTTATTGCCTTTTCGCTTTCACTCGTCCGGGTGAAAGATGATGCGGTCCCGCCAGGCGGGTCGATCCCCGTCTGGGTTATGTGTCCTGAAGGGCTGCACCCATCGTGGCTAGAAAAGGCGTCGTCGCCATCGCCATCCCCGTCGTCCTCAGCGCGCTCCTGACCGCCGGGGTCGCCCCGGCCGAGTCGCAGGTGCCGCTGCAGAGCCCCATCGACATCTCGCCCTCCTCGATCCGGTTCAACCCGGGCCTGCCGCACCTCCAGGTCTCCTACGGGCACGCCGACCTGGGCCTGCACTACGTGCAGAAGGACCAGGCCACCGCCAGCGGCTGCTCGGTGCGCGACCACGAGGAGACCGAGGAGGCGGAGGTCGAGCCCGGCGCGGGTCACGTCACGCTGTCCGGGGTCCGCTACGACCTCGTCCAGTTCCACTTCCACACGCCGTCGGAGCACCGGTTCGCCGGCCACGCCGACCCGCTGGAGATGCACCTGGTGCACCGCAGCGCCGCGGGCAAGCTGCTCGTCATCGGCGTCCCGCTGCGCGTCGGCGCCCCGTCCACCGTGGACCGGGTGCTCGCGCACCTCGCGCCCGAGTGCGGCGAGGAGGTGCACATCGCCGACGTGGACCTCAACACCCTGCTGCCGGCGAACCGCGCCACCGCCCGCTACACCGGCTCGCTGACCACCGCCCCCTTCACCGAGGGCGTGCAGTGGTTCCTGATGCAGGAGAAGACGGTCACCCAGGCCACCGTCTCCCGCTTCCAGCACATGTTCTACGAGGGCAACTCCCGGGCGCCCCAGCCGCTCAACGGCCGGACCGTCCAGGTCGACGTCCCGCACATCTGACGGCACGGCCCGCACACCCGGCGGCGCGGGACGGGGACGCAGACCCCCGTCCCGCGCCGCCGGGTCGCGAACGCCCGCCGCCGCGGTGGTGCCCGTGCGGCGACCGCGGGGGCCGCCGCCTAGATTGGCCGCATGATCTTCGGGATCGCCGCGGTCGTGCCGGCGCTGTTCTTCGTCGTCGGCGTCGTGCGCGACCGGAGGCGGGTGAGCAACGCGGTGTGGCTCGGCGTCACGCTGCTGCTCCTGCTGCTGTGGGTGCTGTTCCGGGCCGCCCGGACCGAGGGGTGGCCGGAGGTCGCGCTCGGGTACGCGTTCGTGGTCCTGATGCTGGGGCTGGGTTTCGTGCTGCCGGTCGCGCTGATCGCCAACGGGGTGCTGGTGCTGCGCCGCGAGGGGTTCGGCCTGGCCAACCTGCTGTCGCTGCTGGCCGGTCTGGCGATCTTCGGCGTGGTGGCCGCGTTCGGCTTCCTCACCAGGCGCACCGGCCCCGCGGTGGACGCGGTCATCGGGTCGCTGCTGGTGGTGGCGGCCTACGTGGCGTTCCTCTTCGTCAGCCTCCTGCTGTACTCGGTCGTCTACGGCGGTCTCGGCCGGCGCAGCGGCTACGACGCGGTCGTGGTGCTCGGCGCGGGCCTCATCGGCGACCGCGTGCCGCCGCTGCTGGCGAGCAGGCTCGACCGCGCGATCCGGGTCTACGAGCGGGAGACCCGCTCCGGGCGGACGCCGCTCGTCGTCGTCTCGGGCGGGCAGGGGCCGGGCGAGGACGTGTCCGAGGCGGCGGCGATGCGCGACTACCTGCTGCGCCGCGGCGTCCCCGACGACCGCGTCCTGCTGGAGGACCGCTCCACGACCACCGAGCAGAACCTGGCCTACAGCGCGAAGGTGCTAGCCGACCACGGGTGGCACGGCCGCGCGGTCGGCGTCACCAACAACTTCCACGTCTTCCGCGCCGCCGTGACCGCCCGCCGGCTCAGGCTGCGGATGCAGATCATCGGCGCGCCCACGGCGGCGTACTTCCTGCCGAGCGCCTTCCTGCGCGAGTTCGCCGCGCTGCTGGTGCAGAACAAGGTCGCGCACACCGTGACGTGCGGCCTGCTCGTCGGCCTGTACCTGCTGCTGGTCCTCTAGCCGGCCCTACCGGAGGTGCCGGGCGAACCAGGACGCGACGAGGTCCACGGTCGCCGCCAGCCCGGCCCGGTCGATGCCGTGCCCCACGCCGGGGTGCAGCACCAGCTCCGCGGGTTTGCCCAGCTCCACCAACCGCCGGTACATCTGCTCGGACTCCTCGGGGCTCACCCGCGCGTCGTTCTCGCCGTGCATGATCAGCACCGGCGCGCTGATCCGGTGGGCGTTCGCGAGCGGGCTGCGGGCGGTGAGCAGCGCGACGTCCGCCGGGTCGTCCGGGTCGCCGATCCACTCGACAGCCCGCTTGCGCCACGTCGGCGGGAACGAGCGGATGTCGGTGAGCAGGTCCGACGAGCCGCACTCGCTGACCCCGGCGCGCCACAGGTCGGGCAGTGCGCTCAGGCAGGCCAGCGCGGCGAACCCGCCGTAGGACGCGCCGTGCACGCCGAGCCGGTCGCCGTCGACCCAGTCGAGCTCCCGGACGTGCCGCGCCACCGCCTCCAGGTCGGCGAGGTCCCCGCCGCCCCAGTCGCGGTAGACCGACCGCTGGTAGCGCAGCCCGTACCCGGACGAGCCGCGGACGTTGGGCGCCACCACGGCGGTGCCGCGCGCCAGCAGCTCCTGCACGTACGGGTCGAACACCGGGCGCGACTGCCACTCCGGACCGCCGTGCACGGTCACCACGAGCGGCACGGGGTGACCGGCGTCCGCCCCCGGCGGCCGGTACAGCAGGGACGGCACGGTCAGGCCGTCCGCGCTCGTGACCCGCACGACCTCCGGCACCACCGGCGTGCCGGGCAGCCCGGCGCCCGCGTCGGTCAACCGGCGGGCCGCGCCGCGCGGCAGGTCGACCAGGTACAGGTCCGTCGCCGCGTCCGGCCGCCCGAGCTGCACCAGCAGCTCCCCGGTCGGCGTGAACCGGAGGACGTGCCCGTCGAGCCCGAACTCGGTCACCGCGACCCCCGGCGGCAGCCCCTCGACGTCCCGCGCCTCGCCGCCGACCTCGGCCCACCGCAGCCGCGTGAACCCGTCCTCGTTGCGGCCCCACGCCAGGCGCGTGCCGTCCGGCGACAGCGCCGCGCCCTCCACGTCGGCCGCCGGCGCGTCCACCCGGGTCAGCTCCCCGGTCAGCGACAGCAGCGCGAGCCCGAGGAAGTCCCGGCCCCACGTGGTGCACAGGTAGAAGCCCGAGGAGTCGGGCAGCCACGCGACCGGCTCGTGCTTCGCCGGGCCGTCGTCGGGGGTGACCCGCCGGGTCGTGCCGTCCACCAGGTCGCACACGAACAGGGCGTGGTCGGTGTTCTGGTGCAGCCGCAGCACGAGCAGCAGCCGGGAGTCGGGGGAGAAGCCCATCGGCACGTACCGGTCGTCGCCGCGCAGCACGATCCGGTCCTCGCCGGTGCGCAGGTCCCGCACCCGCACGTCGAACACCTCGCGGTCGCGGGCGTTGCTCGCGTACGCCAGGAGCGCGCCGTCCGCGCTGTAGGGCCGCCCGGTGTGCCCGTGCGGGACGCCGACCTCGTACCGCACGCCCTCCTCGGCGGCCAGCCACCCGACCTCGCCGGTGACCGGGTCGACCTCGGCCAGCCGGTGGTCCTCGCCGCCGTCGAGGTCGGTCACCACCAGCAGCCGCTCGCCGTCCGGCCGCCACAGGCAGCGGCCGACCGAGCCGGGCACCTCGACGAGCCGCGCCGGTCCGCCGGCCAGGGGCAGCACCCACGGCTGCGGCCTGCCGGACCGGTCGCTCACGTAGGCGACGGCCTCGCCGTCCGGGCTCGGTTCCGCGCCGGACAGCCACTCGAAGTCCGTCCAGCCCGCCGTTCGGCTCCCGTTCGGCTCCACGCCCACCCCCAAGTGATTTCACTTCCTGCAATCGATAGCAGTCAAGCAAATCGGTCACGGGTGCGGCAAGGCGGGGTGCGTTAACCTCTGCGTGTGCCCGCCGTGCCCGACCAGCCGCCCCGCGACGCCACGGTCGCCGAGTTGAAGGCGCTGGCGCACTCCCTGCGCTGGCGCATCCTGCGGCTGTGCTGGGACCGGGCGCTGACCAACAAGGAGTTGTCCCAGCTGCTGGGCGTGGCCCCGGCGACCGTGCTGCGGCACGTCCGGGCGCTGGTGCGCACCGACTTCCTGGCCGCCGAACCGGTGCGCACGGGCGCGCGCGGCGCGCTGGAACGCCCCTACCGCGCGACCGGCCGCACGTGGCGGCTCGGCCTGGCCGACGACTCCGGCGAGGGGCTGGGGCACCAGGTCGACCTCGCCCTGCTCGCCGCCCACCGCGCCGAGGTCCTGGAGGCGGGACCGGACGCCGTCCGCGAGACCGCGCGCGGCGTGCTGCGGCTGGGCGCGGAGTCGCAGGCGGAGCTGAAGGAACGCGTGCAGGCCCTGCTCGTCGAGTTCGCCGGGCGCGACGAGCCGGACGGCGAGACCCTGGGCTACCTGTGGTCCCTGGCCGCCCGACCGGGGTCCGGCGCGGCCTCCTGAACCCCGCGCCCGCCGGCGGTCAGGGCGTTCCGCTCCGGGGCCGCCACCCGGCGGGCGGGTCCTCGCCGACGCGCCCGTCGACGGCCTCCCGGATCAGGTCCGCGTGCCCGGTGTGCCTGCCGTACTCCTCGACCAGGTCGAAGACGACCCGGCGCAGGCTCGCGCGACGTCCGTCGGGCCAGACCAGGTGGGAGGGCTGGTCGAGCCCGCCGTCGGCCAGCGCCTCGGCCAGCCGCGCCCGCGACCGCGCCACCGCGCCGTCCCACAGCGCGTAGAGCCGCTCGGGGGTGTCGTCGGCGGCGGAGGCGAACGCCCACCCGTCCACCTCGTCCGGGTCCACGGCGTCCCACGGCGCGCCGGGCGACCCGCCCCGCAGCCTGACCGTGGACGCGTGGTCCTCCACGAACGCCAGGTGCTTGAGCAGGCCCGCGAGGGTCAGCGAGGACGCGCCGACGCGGGTCTTGAGCCCGGCGTCGTCGAGGTCGTCCGCCTTCCAGCGGAAGGTCGTGCGCAGCCGGTCGAGCGCGCCGACGAGGTGTTCCGCCTCGGTGCCGGCGAGGGGCGGTTCCCAGGGGGAGTCGTTCTCGTCCACGACCGCCACCGTAGACCCCGCGCGGCGCCCCTCAGCCCACCTCGGTGGCCTCGTCGTGGCCCGCCGCGCGCAGCAGGTCCTCGCGCGCGCGGGCGACGCGCGAGCGGATCGTGCCGATCGGGCACCCCACGACGTCGGCGGCCTCGGCGTAGGGCAGGCCGAGCACCTGGGTGAGGACCAGGGCCTCGCGCCGGTCCGGCGCGAGGGCGTCGAGCAGCACGTTCAGCTCCACCACACCCTCGAACCCGCTGTGCGGCGCGGCGCGGTCGGCCTCCCGCACCCAGTCCGCGCCGGGCGACAGCCGGGGCCGCGACCGCGCCATGCGCACCTGGTCCACCACCACCCGGCGCGCGATCACCAGCAGCCAGGTGCGCGCGGACGAGCGCCCGGCGAACCGACGCAGGGTGGTGAGCGCGCGGGCGTAGGTCTCCTGGGCGAGGTCGTCGGCCACCCCGACGTCGGCCAGGTGGGCGACGAAGCGCCACACGTCGCGCTGGGTGGCGCGCACGAACCGCTCCAGCGCGTCCCGGTCGCCCGCTCGGGCGCGCAGTGCCCACCGCGTAACCTCGTCGTCACGTGTTGTCACGACTCCGGATCGTAACCACGTCCCGGCGGGAACTCGTGCGCCGAACGGACCAGGGGCGCGATGCCGCCCGCGGCCGCCAGCGCGCGGTGCAGGGCCAGTTCGGCGGTCGGCCCCTCGGCGAGCACGATGCCGGTGCACGACCGCTGGTCGGTCAGGTGCTCCACGACGTCACCGGGCCTCGCGGTCGGGTACCACTCCGGCGCGCCGGGCAGCTCCGCCAGGCGGTCCAGCCCCGACCAGCCCTCCAGCACGCCGGCCCGGTGCGGGTAGAGCAGCACGAACCCGGTCGCGGTCCGCACCGCCCCGTCCGGCAGGACGGGCTCCTCGCCGAGCGCCATCGACACCATCGCGGTGTAGGCGTTCACGCCCAGCGCCCGGCACAGCGCCTCGCCGACGAGCGCGCCGCCGATGCGCGCGTTGACCTCCACCACCTCCGGACCGTCCGCGGTGAGCACGAACTCGGTGTGCGCGAACCCCCTGTCGTGGCCCACGACCGCGAGCACCCGGCCGATCCACGAGTCCACACCGGACAGTTCGTCGGCCGGGAGGGCGACCGGGAACGCGGCGGCCTCCTCCCGCCGCACGGGTTCGGGCGACAGCTGCCGGCTGAGCACGCCGAGCAGCCTGGTGCGGCCCCGCCAGGTGACCGTCTCGGCGCTGTAGAGGGGACCGGCGAAGTACGGTTCGGCGACCAGGCGGCCCTTGAGCGGGGTGCCGGCCGCCTCGCGCAGCGCGGCGTCGCGCTCGGCGGGCGTGCGGCACAGCCACACCCCGCGCGACGACGTGCCCGCCGAGTCCTTGAGCACCAACGGGAAGGTGTCCGCCGCGGCGGGGTCGAGCGGGCCGCCGCGGCTCAGGCCGTGCTCGTGCAGCAGCGCCCGCACGGCGCCCTTGTCGCGCAGCACGCGCACCGCGGCCGGCGCCGGTCCCGGCAGCCCCAGCCGGTCGGCCAGCTCCGCCCCGGGCAGCGCCCACGTGTCGGTGGAGCTGATCAGCCCGGCCAGGTCGGGCAGGTCGCGCAGCACGCGTTCGCACGCCGCCACGTCGGTGGTGTCGACGTCGACCACCCGCACCCGGTCGCCGCACCGCGACAGCTCGTGGGCGTAGATCGACCGGTCCCCGGTCAGCAGCACGAGGTCGTGGCCGGCGGAGCGGGCCGCGTCGGCGAGGCGGCCGAGGCCGAAGGTGAGGGCTTCCAGCAGGGCGACGGTCACGGCACGGGGTCCTTCCGGCGTTCCTGCGCGGGCACCAGCGGGCCGCGGGGGCGCCGCGCCCACTCCATCGCGGCCCACGGCGGGGTCAGTTCGTCGAGCGAGGTGATCTCCACGGGCGACAGCAGCGCGGGGTCGAGCGCCTCGCGGTGCCGGGCGAACACCCGCTCGGTGTAGCGGTGGCCGGTGTCCGCGCCGATGACCACGTGCGTGCGGGACGGGCAGCTCGCGGCCTCCCGGCGCGCCACCAGGTGCGCCGCCCCCGTGGACAGGCCGGCGAACACGGCGTGCTCGCGCATCAGGGCGATCGTGCCCGCCATGGCGTGCCGGAAGTCCAGCCAGTGCACGCGGTCGTACAGCTCGTGGTGGACGTTGCCGAAGTGGATGGCGCTGCCGATCCCCGCGATGATCGCGTCGGGGTCGGTGAACCGGTCGCTGCCGAACGTGACGCTGCCGAACGGCTGCACGCCGACCAGCCGGGTCTCCGGGTCGTGCTCGCGCAGCGCGCGGGTGAGCCCCCCGGTGGAGGCCCCGGTGCCGACGCTGCCGACCACCGTCAGCGCCTCGCCGGGCAGCGCCGAGCGCAGCAGGCCCGCCAGCTCGCCGTAGCCGAGGTGGTGCACCGGGTCGTGGTACTGCCGCATCCAGTGCAGGTCCGGGTCGCCCGCCAGCAGCTCCCGCACGCGGGCCACCCGGCGGTTCTGGTCCAGCCGCAGGTCGTCCGACGGCGGCATCCGGTGCACGGTGACGCCCAGGATCTCCAGCTGCGCGTGCAGGCCGTCGTCGACCGTGGTGGAGGCGACGACGTGGCAGCGCAGCCCGTAGCGGTGGCACGCCATGGCCAGCGCCAGCGCGTAGATGCCGCTGGAGCTGTCCACCACCGCCTGCCCGGGGCGGACCACGCCGCTGTCCAGGAGGTGGCGGACCGCGCCGAGCGCGGCGTAGACCTTGAGCGTCTCGAAGCGGACCAGCACGGTGCCGGGGGAGAGCCGGACGAGCGCGGGCGCCTTGACCGCGTCGGTGATGTGCTCGTGGACCGGTGTCGCGCGCCCGCGCGCGACGTCCACCTCGGGCCGGGTGGTCACGGTCAGGCCCGCCACGTGGTGCCGCGCCGCTCGTGCTCCAGCACCGTCTCGGCGCGCTGGGCGACCCGCGCGCCGAGGAAGCGCTCCCCGGCCGTCACGCCGACCGGCAGCGCCGGGGCGCGCAGAAAAGTACGTCGTTCCACGATTGACCTCCGCAGGGTTGCCGTCGCCCAGAGGTCGGACGCGCCACCCGATCGGTTCCCGCCAACCGCAGCCGGGACGACCGTCAGCGGCCGGTCGCGGCCAGCACGGCCTCGGCGATGGCCTCGTGACCCTCGGGCGTGGGGTGCACGTCGGTGAGGTCGCAGAAGTACGTCAGCTCGCACACCCTCGCCACCGGCGTCGGGACCTCGCCCCAGGTGGGGTCCTGCGTCGTCTCGGTCAACGGCCCGTAGCCGCCGGTCTCGGCGGTGACGTCGACGAACGTCGCCCCGACCTTCTCGTACTCGGCCTTGAGCGCGCTGTTGAAGAAGTCCCGGAACAGCGACACCGACAGGCGGGCGAGGTCCTGCCCGTTCGGGAACTCGCGGGACACCCACGCCCCGAGGAACACGTCCGGGTAGGTCAACCCCACGATCGGGGCGTCGCCGGCGGCGTCGCGCAGCGCGGGCAGGACGGCGGCCAGGTTGGCGCGGACGTCGGCGACGGCCTTGGACGCGCAGGTCAGGATGTCCGACGCCCGCGCGCACGGCGCCAGGTCGTTGCCGCCGATCACCACCGTCACCAGGCCCACCCGCCCCCGGTTCTCGCGCAGCTCCCGCACGGCCGCGTCGAGCTGGGTGCCCGCCGGGTCCGGCGCGCCGGCGGCGCGGTTGGCGGGGGAGCAGCCCGGTTCGCCCCGCAGCTGCGCGGACGTGGCGCCGCTGCACGCGAGGTTGACCAGCCGCAGGTCCGCCCGGTCGGCGACGAGGTGGGCGAAGCCGTCCTCCGAGGAACCCGCCGGGGCGCCGTCGGCCGCCGGGCGGTAGCCGGTCGCGTACGAGTCGCCCAGCGACACGTACACGCGTTCGCCGGACGGGGTGGGCGGGGCGCTGCCCTCCGACGACGCCGCGGACGACGTCGGAGGGGAGGAGGCGGTGAAGGGGGCGTCCCCGCTCGGCGCGGAGGTGCACGCCGCGAGCGCCACCAGCGCGCCGACCAGCAGCGTCCCGAGCGGTGCGGTCCGTCGAACTCCCGGCACGTCGGCCCCCTTCAGGTGAAGATCGTCTCCCAGCCTACCCGGCCGGCCACAGTGGACCGGCGACCTCGGGTTACCCGGTGACGCGGCCCAGGAACCCGGCGAGCTTGGCCGCGGTCCGCGCGACCAGCTCCTCCGGCGCGAGCGACTCGTGCAGCCTGCTGCCCGGCCCGGCGTCCTTCTTCCCGCGCAGGTAGAGCGAGCAGGCCAGGTCGGCGCAGAAGTAGCCGCCCACGGAGTTGCCCTGCTGGCCGCTGCGCCCCGCCTTGCGCGCGGTCATCAGCGTGACGCCGTCGCCGGGGTGCGTGGTCAGGCACAGCGAGCACATGGTGCGCCGGGGCTGCCCGGTGTGCGGCGAGGCCAGGCGCAGCGCCACGCCCACCGGGCCGTCCCCGGACCCGGCGACCAGGTAGGCCCGCTGGGGTGACGCGGGGTCGCGCCACCCCAGGAAGTCCAGGTCCTCCCAGGGGCGCTCGGACAGGTCGGTGGGCAGGTTCGCGCGCTTCGCCTCGCCCTTCGTGCAGTTGACGAACGACGCGCGGATGGCGCCCTCGGTCAGCGGTTCCATGACCCGAAAGCTACGCCGACTAGATGAACGGAGCAAATGATTAGGTGATAACCTAGACCCTCTAGGTTGTGGGAGGCGGCATGGCACGCGCGGGGGTGACCGCCGAGCGCCTGACCCTGGCGGCGGCGGAGCTGGCCGACGAGGTCGGCTTCGACAACGTGACCGTCTCGGCGCTGGCCCGCCGGTTCGGCGTGAAGGACGCGAGCCTGTACTCGCACGTCGCGAACGTGCGGGAGCTGAAGGAACGGGTGGCGGTGCTGGCCCTGGCGGAGCTCGCCGACGAGGTGGCCGAGGCCCTGGCCGGGCGGGCGGGGAAGGACGCCCTGGTCGCCTTCGCCGACACCTACCGGCGCTACGCGAAGGAGCACCCCGGCAGGTACGCCGCCACGCGGTTCGAGCTGCCCCCGGACGTGGCGCTCGCCAGTGCCGCGCGCAGGCACTCGGACATGACGCGGGCGGTGCTGCGCGGCTACGACCTGCCCGAGCCGGCCCGGACCGACGCCGTCCGGCTGCTGCACGGGACCCTCCACGGTTTCACCGCCCTGGAGGCGGCCGGGGGGTTCCGCCACCACCCGCGCGACACCGATCTCTCCTGGTCCAGGGCCCTCGACGCGCTGCACCACCTCCTCGCGCACTGGCCGCCGGACGGTGCGCGGACGCGCGGATCTTGAGCGGGTGAGGATCGCTCGCTACCGTTCGCGACGGGTGGACGCTCGTCCGAACCGGTTACCGGGCCCAGTTCGTGACCCGTGGGGGAACAACACGTGAGAGTGAATTCTGTCCGCTTGCTCAAAAACAGGCGGGGTGTGGCGCTCGTGCTCGCGGCCGTGGCCGCGGTCGGCGCGCTGGCGGCGCCGACCGCGGAGGTGGCCGAGGCTGCCGACACGACGGTGCAGTGCACGACCGCGGTGCCGATCTTCAGCCGGCGCGCGGACGCGTCGCTGTGGTTGCTGCACAACCAGGAGCCCGAGAACGGGAACCCGGTCTGGACGGAGCAGCGGAACATCGGCGCGGGCTGGCACGGCCTGGTGCTGGGCGGCCCGGACGGCGTGGTCTACAACCTCACGCCGGAGGGCCTGCTCAACCGCTACCGGTGGCTGGGGTCGAGCTGGGAGAACAACGGCGTCCCCGAGACCCTCCGGACCGGCTGGACCGGCTGGTCCACGACCGACCGGATGGTGGTCGACGCGCGCGGGGACATCTACGCGATCACCGCGGACAACTCCCTGCGCTGGTTCAGGTTCACCAAGCCCAACGGCCAGTGGTCGGTCGAGGAGCGGCAGCTGGCCCCGAACTTCGGCACGAGCTACGACCGGATCTTCACCTCCGGCGAGGGCGGCCTGTTCGCCCGCACGACGCTCGGCGAGCTGCGCCACTTCGCGTACCACGCGACCAGCCGGCGCTTCACCGAGTACGCCCGGACGGTCACCCCGCCGACCTGGGGCCAGTACACCGACTTCGCCGCGGCGGGCGGCGGGGTGTTCTGGGCGGTCGAGGGCGCGACGGGCAACCTCCGGTGGTACCGCTACCTCGGTGACGGCGCCTGGGCCGCGGACTCCGGCAAGGTGGTCGGTCCGGGCGGCTGGGTGACCGGCATCCAGACCGAGAGCCACCCGGACGCCTGCAAGGTCGTCGGCGGCCCGGCCGGCCCGACCCGCCCGGCGGTGCCGGCGGTCTTCACCGCGCCCACCACGCCCGTCCAGGGCGGCGACGGCCTGATGAGCTACTTCTACGTGAACGCGCAGGGCAGGCTGACCGTGGCCAAGCAGCGCCGCCACGACGACTTCCTGCTGATCGACCACCAGTCCTTCGGCGAGTACAGCGCCTTCACCGGTCAGCCGGGTGCGGCGCTGCGCAAGGACGGCCGCTACGAGGTGCTGGCCAACAGCCACTCCGACGCCGACGTGCGCGGCAAGACCCAGTCGGCCGTCGGCGGCACGTGGCCGTCCGCGCTCACCGAGCACGGCGGGCACCTGCTGGGCGACCCCGTCCTGGTCCGGCGGCTCAGCGGCGCGCTGATCGCGTTCGCCGTCGACGGCGGGGGCAGGCTCTGGACCAGTCAGCAGTTCTCCGCCGACGGCGCGTTCGGGCCGTGGCGCGACAGCCTGGAGACGGGTCTGTCGACCGACATCAGCGTGGTGCGCAGCGGTTTCGGGCTGCACGTGGTCGCGCGGTTCACCGACGGCTCGGTGCGCGTCGCGATGATGCCGGACGCCGCCGTGCAGGTGCCCACCACCAGCAGCACCGCTGCCGCCGCGTCGTCCGACCCGCTGCCCCCGTCCCGGCTGCTCAACGGGTGGCGCTCGCTCGGCGGCGACGACGCGGTGGGCAGGCCGGTCGCCGTGGCCGCCGAGACGCGCTTCGGGTCGGCGGTCCAGGTGTTCACCCGGCGCGCGGACGGCGGTGTCCACACCCAGCTGGAGCAGGACCGCGGCGGGTTCCCCGGCACCTACCAGCGCGTCGGTGACCTGGTCGCCTCCGGGTCGCCCGCGGTCGTGCGCACCGGGTCGGGCCTGATCGAGCTCGCGGTGCGCGACGCGCAGGGCCTGGTGCACACCACCGGGGAGGCCGTGTCCGGCGGGGCCTACCGCCCGTGGGAGATCCGCAACGTCACCGAGGCGGCCACCGACCCGTCCGGGGTGCTCCGCGCCGACGGCAGCTGGGTCTTCACCTGGCGCAACCCGGTGGGCGACATCTACGCCTACCTGGGGTCGTACGGGGCGGCGGGCACGTCCGCCTCGTCCCGCGCGGCGGGACCGCAGTACGACGGCGGCACCGGCCGGTCCTGACCGGACGGCCCGCCAACGGGGTCCCACCCGGTTCCGGTACGTCCGGGGTCGGGTGGGACCCTTTTGCCGTTCAACGGGGCGGACGTGTGCTCTCCGCTGGTCACTATTACTTCAGTGTTGATTGAAGTCAGCCCTCGGTCACGCGGTCGCGCCCGAGGGGATCGCGCCCGACCGGCTCACGCCCGGCCCAGGAGGTAGCGGGCGGCGGCCAGGTCCTCGCGGCCGGTGAGGAAGGCGTTCAGGGCCGCGCGGAACTCCTCGGTGCGCAGGGTGCCGTTGCCGTCGCTGTCGAGGGAGCGCAGGGCCCCGATCAGCTCGTGGCGGCGCGGGCTGTGGTCGAGCAGGCGGGAGTACTCGGCCTGGGAGACCTCGCCGTCGCCGTTGCGGTCGACCAGGCGGCAGACGACGTCGGTGACGCGGCCGTAGCCGTCGCGCGGGTCGGGGTCGTCGGGGTAGCGGCCCTCGGCGATGGCGGTCAGGTAGGCGGCGCGGGTGACGCCGCCGTCGGCGGGTGCGCCGGTGGCCGCGAGGAGTTGTCGCCACCAGGACTCGAAGGCGTCGTGCACGTCGTTCTCGTCGGCCTCGTCGAGGTCGAGGTGGGTGCTGGTCTCGCGGGCCATGCCGAGCAGGTCGGCCCAGCGCAGGACGCCGTCGCCGCTCTGGTCGAGGATGGTGGTGAAGAGGGTGTCCGGGCTGGTGGCGGGGCGGGTGCGGACGGCGCGGCCGGCCCTGATGGCGGCGGAGGCGTGGGGCAGGTAGCGCCAGGGCAGGGGCAGCAGGTCGGTGAGCGCCCTGGCGGCGTGGTGGGCGCCGAGCACGAGGAGCCCGGCGCCGGGCGCGGTGGTGAGCCGGAGGCGTCGGCGGTAGGCGTCGGGCAGCGTGGCGGCGGTGGCCTGCACGGCGGCGGTGACGACCAGGTGGCGCAGCGGTGCCCAGAGCAGGTCGGGCACGGGCAGGCCGGCGGGTGGCGGGACGCGGAAGATGCTGCCGGAGAGCAGGTCGCGGACGGTGGGGTTGTCCTCCAGGACGTCGGTGGTCATGTGGTCGAACCAGGCGCGGAAGGCGTCGAGGTCGGCGGGTTGGTCGGCGTCGGTGAGGCCGAAGAGGGCGCCGAGCCGGCGCCACTCGTCGTAGAAGCGCCGGGCTTCGGCCGGGTCGAGGGGGTCGCCGCCGAGGTCGTGCAGCGTGAGGACGGCTTCGAAGAGGGTGAGGTGCACCCAGGCGCGGGCTTCGGTGTCGGTGGCGGTGAAGGGCCGGCCGTGGTCGTCGGTGCCGTGCATGCGCCGGTGGAGGCGGTCGAGGCGGGCGAGTTCGCGCTGCCGTTCGGAGGCGGTGCCGTAGACGTAGTTCTGGAGGCTTTCGAGGGTGCGCAGGAAGCGTCGCCAGGGGCGGGCGGTGTAGACGGAGAAGCGGCCGACGGCGGCGCCGATGGCGGGGTGGGCCGCCTGGAGCAGCAGGGTGCGGTGGATGACGAGCAGGAGTCGCCACTGGCCGAGGCGGTCCCAGGTGGCGGAGCCGGGGCCGAGCACGTCCTGGGTGGTCATGCGTCGCCTCCGGCTGTTGTGGTCTTGCCGGGCGCATCGTCGTCGGCGGGTCGGGTGATCGGCAATTCCCCGGTGGTGTGGTGCGTGGTGACGGTGGGCGACGGGTGCTATGCGGGCGCTATCGGCGCGCGGCGAGGGGACCGGTGCAATGGCGGTGCGGACCGGGTGGCCGCTGTCGGCGCGCGTCCCGGGCGCGCGTCCCGGGTGCGGGTGTGCGGTGCGCCGGGTGTGCGGTGCGGGTGTGCGCGGTGCCGGGGTGTGCGCGGTCGGAGGGGAGAGCGGATGGACGTGTCGCCGGTCGGGGACTTCGGCCCGCTGCCCTGGGTGGTGTCGGCGGACGGGTGGTCGGCGCTGCGGGACGCGGCGCGCCGGGTGGCGGCGGGGGTGCGGGCGCGGCCGGACGTGGGTGCGGACGAGGTGGGTCGTTGGTTGATGGCCCGTGCGGTGGGGGCGGGCGCGTGGCGGGCCTCGGTGTCGGGGCGGGACCGGGCGGCGTTGCTGGAGGGCCTGGAGGGGTTGGCGCGCGGGCTGCGCGGGGGTGCGGTGTCGGTGGGGTCGGGTCCGGCGGGGGCCGACCCGGTGTTCGTGTTCTCGGGGATCGGGGCGCAGTGGCCGGGGATGGCGGCCGACCTGGTGGGGGCGTCGTCGGTGTTCCGGGCGCGGTTGGACGAGTGCGCGCAGGCGTTGGAGCCGTTCGTCGACTGGCCGGTGGTGGAGGTGGTGGCGGACCCGGCGACGCGGTCGATGTTGGACCGGGTCGACGTGGTGCAGGTGCTGGCGTTCGCGGTGCAGGTGTCGTTGGCGGCGGTGTGGGGGTCGCTGGGTGTGCGGCCGGCGGCGGTGGTGGGGCAGAGCCTGGGCGAGGTGGCCGGGGCGGTGGTGGCGGGCGCGTTGTCGTTGGACGACGGGGCGCGGGTGGCGGCGTTGCGGGGTCTCGCGCAGGTGCCGTTGGCGGGGCGCGGTGACGTGGTGTCGGTGCGGGCGCCGGTGGGCGTGGTGGAGGAGTGGGTCGCCCGGTGGGGTGGCGAGCTGGTGGTGGCGGGGGTGAACGGGCCGACCTCGGTGCTGGTGTCGGGCGGGGTGGCCGCGGCGGCGGAGCTGGTGGCGGCGATGCGGGCGGCGGGGTTGTCGGCGCGGCGGGCGGCGGTGGACCT
The DNA here is from genome assembly GCF_051756985.1 of Saccharothrix sabaoui. Lineage (NCBI taxonomy): Bacteria > Bacillati > Actinomycetota > Actinomycetes > Pseudonocardiales > Pseudonocardiaceae > Saccharothrix > Saccharothrix sabaoui. The sequence continues at coordinate 17,595 of NZ_JBPKJK010000055.1, read as the reverse complement.
GGCGACGCACTCGCCGCAGTTCGACGCGGTGGTGCCGCGGATGCGGGCGGACCTGGCGCCGGTGCGGCCGGGTGTGCCGTCGGTGCCGTACTTCTCGTCGGTGACCGGTGGTCCGCTGGGCGGGGTGGCGATGGACGCCGAGTACTGGTGCCGCAACCTGCGGGACCGGGTGCGGTTCGCCGAGGCGGTGCGGTCGTTGCCGGCGGGTGGTGGTCGGCGCGTGCTGCTGGAGGTGGGGCCGCACCCGGTGTTGACGGGGGCGTTGCTGGACCTGGTGGAGGAGGCGGGGCGCGCGGACGGGGTGTGCGCGACCCTGCGGCGCGGGCAGGGGGGTCCGCGTGCGGTGTCGGCGGCGTGGGGGGAGTTGTTCGCGGCGGGGGCGCGGGTGGACTGGGCGGTGGGCGCGGGTGGTGCGGACGCGTCGGTGCCGCCGGTGGCGTTGGACGACGACGGCGGTGGTGCGGTCGGCGGTGGTGCGGTCGAGGGTGCGGTGGTGGCCGACGAGGTGATGGGCGACGCGGGGTCGGCGCTGGAGCTGGTGTGCTCGGTGACGGCGTCGGTCCTCGGCGTGGACCGGTTGGGCGCGGGTGACCGGGAGCGGTCGTTCCTGGACCTGGGGGTGGACTCGGCGACGGCGGTGGAGGTGCGGGCGCGGTTGGCGGCGGCGGTGGGGTCGCCGCTGCCCGCGACGGTGGTGTTCGACCACCCGACGCCGGTGCGGTTGGCGGGTTTCCTGGTGGCGCGGCCCGGTCCCGGCGTGGGGGCGGTCGCGCGGCCGGTGGTGGTGGTGGACGAGGACGACCCGGTGGCGATCGTGGGCGTGGCGTGCCGGCTGCCCGGTGGTGTGTCCGGTGTGGACGACCTGTGGCGGGTGCTGGTCGACGGGGTGGACGCGGTGGGGCCGTTCCCGGCGGACCGGGGGTGGGACGAGGCGGGGTACGACCCGAGGCCGCGCACGCCGGGGCGGCACTACCAGCGCGAGGCGGGGCTCCTGCGCGACGTGGACCGGTTCGACGCCGGGTTCTTCGGGATCTCGCCGCGCGAGGCGCTGGCGATGGACCCGCAGCAGCGGTTGCTGCTGGAGACGTCGTGGGAGGCGCTGGAGTCGGCGGGCATCCCGCCGGGGTCGTTGCGCGGCAGCCGCACCGGCGTGTTCACCGGCCTCTACACGCTGGGGTACGGGTCGCCGCTGGACCCGGCGTCGGGGTTGCAGGGCTACGGGTTCACCGGGTCCACCGGCAGCGTGGCGTCGGGTCGGGTCGCGTACGCGCTGGGGCTGGAGGGGCCGGCGGTGACGGTGGACACCGCGTGCTCGTCGTCGTTGGTGGCGCTGCACCTGGCGGTGCGGTCGGTGCGGTCGGGTGAGTCGGACGTGGCGCTGGCGGGCGGGGCGACCGTGCTGCCGGACCTGACCATGTTCGTGGAGTTCTCGCAGCTGGGCGCGTTGTCGCCGGACGGGCGGTGCCGGGCGTTCGGCGAGGCGGGCGACGGGTTCGGCCTGGCCGAGGGCGCGGGCGTGGTGGTGGTGCAGCGGTTGTCGGCGGCGCGGGCGCGGGGGCGGCGGGTGCTGGCGCTGGTGCGCGGGTCGGCGGTGAACGCGGACGGCGCGTCCAACGGGTTGACCGCGCCGAACGGGCCGTCGCAGGAGCGGGTGATCCGGGCGGCGCTGGCGGACGCGGGGGTGTCGGCGGGTGACGTGGACGTGGTCGAGGCGCACGGCACGGGCACCGTCCTGGGCGACGCGATCGAGGCCGGGGCGCTGCTGGCGACCTACGGGCGGGGGCGGGACGCGGCGCGCCCGGCGTGGGTGGGGTCGCTGAAGTCGAACACCGGGCACGCGCAGGCCGCGTCGGGGGTGTGCGGGGTGATCAAGGTGGTGCTGGCGCTGCGGCACGGCCTGGTGCCGCGGACGTTGCACGCGGAGGTGCCCTCGTCGCGGGTGGACTGGTCGGGCGGGCACCTGGAGGTGGTGTCGCAGGCGCGGCCGTGGCCGCGCGAGGCGGGGCGCGCCCGGTTGGCGGGGGTGTCGTCGTTCGGGGTGTCGGGGACGAACGCGCACGTGGTGCTGGAGGAGGCGCCGGAGGACGACGAGGTCGCGGAGCCGGCGGGGGGCGCGTGGCCGTGGGTGCTGTCGGCGCGCACGGCGTCGGCGTTGCGCGAGCAGGCCGCCCGGCTGCTGCCCCTGGTCGGGGACGGCGCGTCGGCGCCGGTGGGTGCGGCGGCTGTGGGTGCGGCGGCTGTGGGTGCGGCGCTGGTGCGGACCCGGTCGTCGTTCGACCACCGGGCGGTGGTGGTGGGCGGTGACGTCGCCGAGCTGGCGTCCGGGTTGCGCGCGCTCGCGTCCGGCGGCGGCGCGGACGGGGTGGTCGCGGGGCGGCGGGACGCGGGCGGGAAGGTCGTGTTCGTCTTCCCGGGGCAGGGCGCGCAGTGGGTGGGGATGGCGCGCGACCTGCTGGGGCGGTCGCCGGTGTTCGCGCGGTCGATGGCGGACTGCGCGGGGGCGTTGGCGCCGCACGTGGACTGGTCGCTGACCGACGTGCTGGGTGACGCGGCGGCGTTGGGGCGGGTGGACGTGGTGCAGCCGGCGTTGTGGGCGGTGATGGTGTCGCTGGCCGCGCTGTGGCGTTCGCACGGCGTCGTCCCGGACGCGGTGCTGGGGCACTCGCAGGGCGAGATCGCGGCGGCGGTGGTGGCGGGCGCGCTGTCGTTGGAGGACGGTGCGCGGGTGGTGGCGCTGCGCAGCCGCGCGATCCTGGCCGTCGCGGGCGGCGGCGCGATGGCCTCGGTGCCGCTGCCGGTGGAGCGGGTGCGGGCCCTGCTGCCGGGGGGCGTGTCGGTGGCGGCGGTCAACGGGCCGTCGTCGGTGGTGGTGTCGGGCGAGGTCGCCGGGGTCGAGGCGGTGGTGGCGTCGGTGCCGGGGGCGCGCCGCGTGCCGGTGGACTACGCGTCGCACTCGGCGCAGGTGGAGCGGATCGAGGACGGGGTGCTGGCGGCGTCGGCCGGGATCGTGCCGCGTCCCGGCGCGGTGCCGTTCCTGTCGTCGGTCACCGCCGGGTGGCTCGACGGGCGGGAGCTGGACGCCGGGTACTGGTACCGCAACCTGCGGCGGGTGGTGCGGTTCGACGACGCGGTGCGGGTGGCGGCGGAGGCGGGGTTCGGGGCGTTCGTCGAGGTGAGCGCGCACCCCGTGCTGACACCGGGGATCGAGGTGCCGGGCGCGCTGGTCACCGGGACGCTGCGGCGCGGCGGGGACGGGTGGCGGCACGTCCTGCTCGCGGCGGGCCGGCTGCACGTGCGCGGTGTCGCGGTGGACTGGGAGTCGTTCTTCGGGGGTGTGCGCGGGTGGGTCGACCTGCCGGCCTACCCGTTCGAGGGGGAGCGGTTCTGGTTGGCGCCCGGCCGTCCCGCGCCCCCGGCCGGCGCGGTGGGCGGCGTGGTGGGCGACGCGTGGTGCCACCGGGTCGGCTGGCGGCGGCTGACGCCCCGGCCCGCGCCCGGCGGGCGGTGGCTGGCGGTGCTGCCGGAGGGCGTCCCCGAGGCCGGGGAGGTCGTCGCGGCCCTGCGGGACGCCGGGCTGGACGTGACCGCGTGCGGACCGGACGACGTGCCGCCCGATGACGTCGTCGGGGTGCTGTCCCTGCTCGCGCTCGACCGGGGGGAACCGCACCCCGACCACCCGGACCTGCCGCGCGCGCTGTGGGCGACCACCGCGCTGGCGCGCCGGACGACCCGGCCGCTGTGGGTGCTCACCCGGGGCGCGGCCGTGGTGGACGGCGCCGGGGAACCGGTCGAGCCCGGCCAGGCCGCGGTGGTCGCGCTCGCCAAGTCGTTCGGCCTGGAGCACCCCGACCGCTGGGGCGGCGCGGTGGACCTGCCCCGCGACCTCGACGCCCGCGCCGCCGCGCTGGTCGTGGCCGCGCTCGCGCACGGCGAGGAGGAGCAGCTCGCGGTGCGGCGCGGCGGTCTGCACGGTCGCCGGCTGCGGCCCGGGGCGCGTTCCGGGGGCGGCTGGCGACCGCGCGGCACCGTGCTGGTGACCGGCGGCACGGGAGGGCTGGGCGCGGCCGTCGCCCGCTGGCTGCTCGCCTCGGGCGCGGACCGGGTCCTGCTCGTCGGCCGCCGCGGGCCGGACACGCCCGGCCTGGCCGACCTCGGCCCGGCGGTCACCGCCCTGGCCTGCGACGTCGCCGACCGGGACGCGGTCGCGCGGCTGCTGGCCGAGCACCCCGTGGACGCGGTGGTGCACGCGGCCGGCGTGCGCGACGACGCGGCGTTCGACGACCTCACCCCGGCGCGGCTGGCGTCGGTGCTGCGGGCCAAGGTCACCGGCGCGGTGACCCTGCACGAGCTGGCCGGCGACCTCGACGCGTTCGTCGTGTTCTCCTCCGTCATGGGCGTGGTCGGCAACGCCGGGCAGGCCAACTACGCCGCCGCGAACGCCGCCCTGGACGCGCTGGTCGCCCGCCGCCGCGCCGCCGGGCAGCCCGGCCTGTCGATCGCCTGGGGCGCGTGGGACGGGCCGGGGATGCTGCCGGACGACCTGGCCGCGAAGCTCGCCGCCCGCGGCCTGCCCGGCATGGACCCGGCGCGGGCCGTCGAGCTGCTCGGCCGGGTCGCGGAACCGCTCACCGTGGTCGCCGACGTGGACTGGGCCCGCTACACCACCGCCGCCGGGGTGCGCGCCGCGCTGGTCGCCGAACTGCCCGGCGCGACCCCGTCCGGCGCGACCCCGTCCGGTACGGCGCGGCCCGGCCCGGCGCGCGGGGCGACGCTGGAGGTGGTGCGCACCCAGTTGGCCGCCGTCCTCGGGCACGCCTCCGCCGACGCGGTGGGCGCGCGGACCGCGTTCGCCGAGACGGGCCTGGACTCGCTGACCGTGCTGGAGCTGCGCAACCGGCTCAACGCCGCGTTCGGGCGCAGCCTGCCCACCAGCGCCCTGTTCGACCACCCGACGCCGGAGGCGCTCGCCGCGCACCTCGACGGCGGTGCCCACGAGTCCGCCCCGCCGACCGCCGTCCTCGCGCGGCACGAGCCGATCGCGGTGGTCGGCATGGGCTGCCGGTTCCCCGGCGACGTGCACGACCCCGACGACCTGTGGCGGTTGCTGCTGTCCGGGCGCGACGCCATCGGGCCGTGGCCCGCCGACCGCGGCTGGGACCTCGACGCCCTGCACCACCCCGACCCCGACCACCCCGGCACCAGCTACTGCCGCGAGGGCGGGTTCCTCACCGGCGCGGCCGACTTCGACGCCGCGTTCTTCGGCGTGTCCCCGCGCGAGGCGCTGACCATGGACCCGCAGCAGCGGCTGCTGCTGGAGACCACCTGGCACGCCGTGGAGGACGCCGGGATCGCGCCGACCTCGTTGCGCGGCGAGCCGGTCGGCGTGTTCGTCGGCACCAACGGCCAGGACTACCCGGTCGCGCTCGCCGGCGGCACCGACGTCCCCGAGGGGCACCGCCTCACCGGCGCGCTGGCCAGCGTGCTCTCCGGGCGCGTCGCCTACGCGCTGGGCCTGGCCGGGCCGGCGCTGACCGTGGACACCGCGTGCTCGGCGTCGCTGGTCGCGCTGCACCTGGCCGTGCAGGCGCTGCGCCGCGGCGACTGCTCGCTGGCGCTGGCCGGCGGCGCGACCGTGATGAGCACGCCGTGGCTGTTCACCGAGTTCAGCAGGCAGCGCGGCCTCGCCCCGGACGGCCGCTGCAAGGCGTTCTCCGCCGACGCCGACGGCACCGGCTGGAGCGAGGGCGTGGGCGTGCTGGTGCTGGAACGGCTGTCCGACGCCCTCGCCCGCGGGCACCGGGTGCACGCCGTGGTCCGCGGCAGCGCGATCAACCAGGACGGCGCGTCCAACGGCCTCACCGCGCCCAACGGCCTGGCGCAGCAGCGGGTGATCGCCGCCGCGCTGGCCGACGCCGGGCTCGCCCCGCACGAGGTGGACGTGGTGGAGGCGCACGGCACCGGGACCCGCCTCGGCGACCCGGTCGAGGGCAACGCGCTGCGCGCCGCCTACGGCGCGGACCGGCGGCGGCCCCTGCTGCTCGGCGCGGTCAAGGCGGTGCTCGGCCACACCCAGGCGGCGGCCGGCGTGGCCGGGGTGATCAAGGCGGTGCTGGCGCTGCGGCACGGCGAGCTGCCGCCGAGCCCTCACGTCGGCGAGCCGAACCCGGAGATCGACTGGGACCCGGCCGTGCTGCGCCTGGTGACGGCGCGCGAACCGTGGCCGGAGCACGACGGGCCGCGCCGGGCGGGCGTGTCGGCGTTCGGGATCAGCGGCACCAACGCGCACGTCGTGCTGGAGAGCGCCCCGGAGCAGGCGTCCCCGGACCGGGAGCACCCGGACCAAGCTCCTCCGCCCCGGCACGCGCCGGGGCTGCCCACCCCGCTGCTGGTGTCGGCGGCGACCCGGGAGGCGCTGGATGCCCAGGTCGAGCTGGTCCGCGCCCGCCTCGACGGGGCGGACCTGCCCGCGCTGGCCGCCGCCCTGGCCACCCGGCGCGCCCACCTGCCGCACCGGGCGGCCCTCGTGGTCCCCGCCGCCGACCCGCGCGCCGTCCGCCCCCTCGTGGGCACCGCGGGCGACGTCGGCCGGATCGCGTTCCTGCTCCCCGGCCAGGGCAGCCAGCGCCCCGGCATGGGAGCCGCCCTGCACGCCGCCGACCCCGTGTTCGCCGACGCCCTGGACGAGGTCTGCGCCCTGGCCGACCGGCACCTCGACCGGCCCCTGCGCGAGGCGATGGCCGACGGCGCGCTGCTCGACCGCACCCGCTACGCCCAGCCCGCCCTGTTCGCCGTCGGGGTCGCGCTGGCCCGCCTGCTCGACGACCGCGGCGTGCGGCCGGACGTGCTGCTGGGCCACTCCGTCGGCGAGCTGACCGCCGCCCACCTCGCCGGGGTCCTCGACCTCGCCGACGCCGTCGCCCTCGTCACCGCCCGGGGCAGGCTGCTGGACGCGCTGCCGCCCGGCGGCGCGATGACCGCCGTCGAGGCCACCGAGGACGAGGCCCGCGCCGCCGCCGACGGCACCGTGGACGTCGCCGCCGTCAACGGGCCGGACGCCGTCGTGCTCTCCGGTGACGCCGACGCGGTCGCCCGCGTCGCCCGCGCCCTCCGCGACCGGGGCCGCCGCACCAAGGCGCTGCCGGTCAGCCACGCCTTCCACTCCGCCCGGGTCGAGCCCGTGCTGGACGCGTTCCGCGAGGTCGCCGAGGGGCTGACCTACCGGCCGCCGCGCCTGGAGGTGATCTCCACCCTCACCGGCGCGCCCGCCACCGCCGAGCAGCTGCGCTCCCCGGAGCACTGGGTGCGCCACGTCCGCGCCACCGTGCGGTTCGCCGACGGCGTCCTCGCCCTCGACGCCCGCACCTCGTTCGAGCTGGGCCCGGCCGGCGTGCTGTCCGCCCTCGTCGACGGCGCGCTGCCGCTGCTGCGCGACGACCGCCCCGAACCGGAGGCCGTGGTCACCGCGCTCGCCCGCGCCCACCTGCGCGGAGTGCCCGTGCGCTGGCCCGCCGGGCCGCACGTCGACCTGCCGCTCTACCCGTTCCAGCGGGAGCGGTTCTGGCCCGAGGACGGGTTCGCCGCCGCCGTGGACCGGCTGCGCTACCGCGTCGAGTGGGTGCCCGTCCACCCCACCGGGACCCCGCGGCCCGGGAGCTGGCGGGTCGTCGGCGACGCGCCCGACCACATCGCCGCGGCCCTCCCCACCGGCGACACCCCCGCCGGCGACACCCCCGCCGGGGTGCTCGTGCTGCCCGGCTGCACGCCCGACGCGCTGGTCGACGTGCTCGCCGGGGCCGAGGCGCCGGTGTGGGTGCTCGCCGACCCCGACGACCCGGCGCAGGCCGCGCTCTGGGGCCTGGGCCGAGTCGCCGCCCTGGAGCACCCCGACCGCTGGGGCGGGCTCGTCGCCTGGCGCCCCGGGGCGGACGTCGCCGACCTGCTCGCCGTGCTGTCCGGGCACGACGGCGAGGACCAGGTGTCCCTCGGCCCGGACGGCGTGCGGGCGCGGCGGCTCGTGCGCGCGGCCCGCACCCGCCCCGCCACCCGGAGGCGACCGCACGGCCGGGTGCTGGTCACCGGCGGCCTCGGCGGCCTCGGCCGGCACGTCGCCCGCTGGCTGGCCGGGCAGGGCGTCGACGAGTTGGTGCTGGTCGGCCGGACCGGCGGCGAGGCACCCGACCTCGGCGTGCCCACCACCGTGCGGGCGTGCGACGTCGCCGACCGCGACCAGGTCGCCCGCCTGGTCGCCGAGCTGGGCCCGTTCACCGCCGTGTTCCACGCCGCCGGCGTCGCCGCCGACCGGCCCCTCGCCGACTGCGGTCCCGGGCACCTCGCCGAGCAGGCCGCGGGCAAGGCGCTGGGCGCGCGGCACCTCGACGAGCTGGTCGGCGACGTGGACGCGTTCGTGCTGTTCTCCTCGGTCGCCGCGACCTGGGGCAGCGGCGGGCAGGCCGGGTACGCCGCCGCCAACGCCTCCCTCGACGCCCTCGCCGCCGACCGCAGGCGACGCGGCCTGAAGGCCACCTCCGTGGCCTGGGGGCCGTGGGCGGGGGAGGGCATGGCCGCCGGCGGACGCGGGCGGCACCTCCACCGGCTCGGCCTGACCGCGATGCCGCCGGACGTCGCGCTGGCCGCCCTGCGGCACGCCCTGGACGGCGACGAGACCACCGTCGTGGTCGCCGACGTCGACTGGGCCCGCTTCCTGCCCGCGTTCACCGCGACCCGCCCGAGCGCGCTGTTCCGCGACCTGCCCGAAGCCCGCGCCGCGACCCCTACCGACGCGGTCGGCGCGACCGACGCAGCCGGTGCGGTCACCGCCGCGATCCCCCGGCGGGAGCTGGCGGAGCTGGTCGCCGACGTGCTCGGCCACCACGACCCGGCCGGCCTGGACGCCGACCGCTCGTTCCGCGACCTCGGGTTCGACTCGCTGATGGCCGTGGAGCTGCGCAACCGGCTCGTGGCGCGCACCGGACGCGCGCTGCCGGTCACCGCCGTGTTCGACCACCCGTCCATCGCCGCCCTCGCCGACGCCCTGGCCGGGCGGGCACGGGAGGACCGGGCACCGGCCGCGACGACGGCCCCGGTCGCCGAACCGCTCGCCATCGTGTCCATGGCCTGCCGCTTCCCCGGCGGCGTGACCGGCCCCGAGGACCTGTGGCGACTGGTCGACGAGGGCCGCGACGCCATCGGCGACCTGCCCGACGACCGGGGCTGGGACCTCGCGCGCCTCTACCACGAGGACCCCGACCGGGCGGGCACCTTCTACGCCCGCGGCGGCGGGTTCCTGCCCGACGCCGGGGACTTCGACGCCGCGTTCTTCGGCATCTCGCCGCGCGAGGCGCTGGCCACCGACCCGCAGCAGCGGCTGCTGCTCACCACCGGCTGGGAGGCGCTGGAACGCGCCGGCATCGACCCGTCGGCGCTGCGCGGCAGCGCGGGCGGCGTGTTCGTCGGCGTCGCCGCCCAGGGCTACGGCAGCGGCCCGGCCGGGGACGTCGAGGGCCACCTGCTCGCCGGGACGGTCACCAGCGTGGCGTCCGGCCGGCTGTCCTACGTCCTCGGCCTGGAGGGCCCGGCGGTCACCGTGGAGACGGCGTGCTCGTCGTCGCTGGTCGCCCTGCACCTGGCCGGGCAGTCGCTGCGCGCGGGGGAGTGCTCGTTCGCGCTCGTCGGCGGCGCGGCCGTGATGGCGAGCCCGGACGTGTTCGTGGGGTTCAGCCGGCAGCGCGGGCTGTCCGCCGACGGCCGGTGCCGGCCCTTCGGCGCCGGGGCGGACGGCACCGGCTGGTCCGAGGGCGTCGGCGTCCTGGTGGTCGAACGGCTGTCGGAGGCCCGCCGGCTCGGCCACCCCGTGCTGGCGCTCGTGCGCGGCAGCGCGGTCAACCAGGACGGCGCGTCCAACGGCCTCACCGCGCCCAACGGGCTCGCCCAGCAGCGCGTCATCCGGCAGGCCCTGGCCAACGCGGGCCTCGCGCCGTCCGACGTGGACCTGGTGGAGGCGCACGGCACCGGCACCGCGCTCGGCGACCCCGTCGAGGCCACCGCGCTGCTGGCCGCCTACGGCCAGGACCGCGACCGCCCGTTCGGCCTGGGATCGGTGAAGTCCAACATCGGCCACACCCAGGCGGCGGCCGGCGTCGCCGGGATCATCAAGGTCGTCATGGCCATGCGGCACGGCGTGCAGCCGCGCACGCTGCACGTGGACGAACCGTCCCCGCGGGTGGACTGGTCCGCCGGGAACGCCCGGCTGCTGCGCGAACCCCGCCCGTGGGCCGACGGCCCGCGCCGCGCCGGGGTGTCCGCGTTCGGCATGAGCGGCACCAACGCGCACGTCGTCCTCGAACAGGCCCCCGCCGAGGACACCCCGCCCGTGCCGCCGCACGACGACCTGCCGCTGCTCCCGCACGACGACCTGCCGCTGCCGCTGTCCGCGCGGACAGCCCGCGCGCTCGACGACCAGGCCGCCCGCCTGCACGCCTTCCTGCGCGACCACGGCCCGCTCGCGCCCGCCGACGTCGCCCGCACCCTCGTGGCGCGCCCGAGGTTCGAGCACCGGGCCGTCGTCGTCGGCGACCACCTCGCCGGCCTCGCCGCCCCCGGTACCGCGCCGCACGTCGTGCGCGGGCGCGCCACCGGCGGCGGGGTCGTGTTCGTCTTCCCCGGGCAGGGCGGCCAGTGGACCGGCATGGCGCTGGAGCTGGCGTCCGTCGAACCGGTGTTCGCGGCCCGGCTCGACGAGTGCGCGCGGGCGCTGGCCCCGCACGTGGACTGGTCGCTGACCGACGTGCTGGGCGACGCGGCGGCGCTGGAACGGGTGGACGTGGTGCAGCCGGCGCTGTGGGCGGTGATGGTGTCGCTGGCCGCCCTGTGGCGTGCCCACGGCGTCGAGCCCGACGCGGTCGTGGGCCACTCGCAGGGCGAGATCGCGGCGGCCGTGGTGGCGGGCGCGCTGTCGTTGGAGGACGGTGCGCGGGTGGTGGCGCTGCGCAGCCGCGCCGTCCTGGGCATCGCGGGGCGCGGCGGCATGGTCGCCGTCGCCGCCGGCGAGGCCGCCGTGCGCGACCGGCTGACGGACCGCGTCGAGGTCGCCGCGGTCAACGGACCGGACGCCGTCGTGGTCGCCGGGGACCCCGCCGCGCTGGCCGACCTGGTCGCCGGCTGCACGCGTGACGGCGTGCGGGCCCGGTACCTCCCCGTCGACTACGCCGCCCACTCCGCCCAGGTCGGACCGCTGCGCGACGGGCTGCTCGCCGCCCTGGCCGGGATCGCGCCGCGCGCCGCGCGCGTGCCCCTGCTGTCCAGCGTGCTCGGCGAACCCGTCGACGGCACCGCCCTCGACGCCGCCTACTGGTACCGCAACCTGCGCGAACCGGTCCGCTTCGCGGCGGCCACCGACCGGCTCCTGGACCTCGGCCACACCGTGTTCGTGGAGGTCGGCCCGCACCCGGTCCTGGTCGCCGCGATCGAGAGCACCGCCGCCGACCGCCCCGCAGCCGACCACCCCGCCACCAGCCGGCCCGGCACGGACCGGCCCATTGCCGACCGGCCCGTCGCCGTCCTGGGCACCCTGCGCCGCGACGACGCCGGACGACGCCGGCTGCGCACCGCGCTGGCCGAGGCGTGGGTCGCGGGTGCCGAGGTGGACTGGGGCACCGTCACCGGCTCCGGCCGGCTCGTCGCGCTGCCGCCGTACCCGTTCCAGACCGAGCGGTACTGGCTGCCCGCGCCGGGCCGGGCAGGCGCGGCACCGACCCGGCGGCTCACCCACCGCGCGGAGTGGCGCCGGCTGCCCGACCCCGCGCCGCGTTCCCTCGACGGCTGGGTCGTGGTCACCCCGCCGCAGGGCCACCCCGTCGCGGCCCTGCCCGGCGCACGGGTCGTCACCGACGTCGCCGACGTCGGGCGGGCCGCCGCCGTGGTGTCCGCGCTGCCGCCGGCCGCGACCCTGGACCTGATCCGGCGGCTGGACCCGGCGATCCCGCTGTGGCTGGTCACCACCGACGCCGAGCACGACCCGGACCAGGCCCGGACCCGGGCGCTGGGCCAGGTCCTCGGCCTGGAGCAGCCGGACCGGTGGGGCGGGCTGGTCGACCTGCCCGCCGACGTCGACGAGGCGGTGCTCACCCGCCTGACCGGGGTGCTCGGCGGCGACGAGGACCAGGTGCGCGTGCGCGCCGACGGCGTCCACGCCCGGCGGCTGGTGCCGTTCGACCCGCCGGCCCGCACCGGACGGCCGTGGCACCCCGGCCGGGTCCTCGTGCTGGGCGCCGACACCGGGCTCGCCGCGGAGCTGGTCGCCTGGCTCGACCGGCACGGGGCCGAGGACGTCCGCGTCGGCGAGGCGCCCTGGCCACCGGACACGGTGGTCCGGGTCCTGCCGGCCGAACCGCCCGCCGCCGTGCTGCCGGACGCGGACCTCGACGTGGACATCGACGCGGACCCCGCCGGGCCCGGCGACACCCCCGAGGTGCCCGCCGCCGGCACCGTCGTGCTGCTCCACCCCCTCGGCGGCCTGTGGGGCGCGGCGCGGCAGGGGGCCGCCACCGCGCGGTGCGCCGAGGCCGCGGCCCGGGTGCGCGCCCTCCCCCGGGGCGTGGTGGTGGCGGTCGGCGGCTGGGAGCCGTGGGCCCCCGAGCAGCGCCCGGTCGGCGTGGACGACGTCATGACCGCCGCCCGGCAGGCCCTGGAGCACGGCGAGACCGACGTCGCGGTGCTCGACGTCGACTGGGCCGCAGTCGTCTCCGCCGTGTCCTCGCCCCGCCAGCTCACCCTCCTCGCCGACCTGCCCGGCGTGCGCGAGGCGCGGAAGGCGCGGGAGGCGCGCCACAGCACCGGGGGCGACGACCTGGCCGGCCGGCTGGCCGCGCTGCCCCGCGACGAGCAGCTGCGCGTCCTGCTGGGCCTGGTCACCGCCCAGGCCGCCGCCGCCCTCGGGCACGGCACGGCGGCGGAGGTCCGCCCCGACGCGCCGTTCGCCGCGGCCGGGTTCGACTCGCTGCTGGCCGTGCAGTTCCGCAACCGGCTCGCCGCGGCCACCGGGCTGGCCGTCGCGCCCACGGTGGTGTTCGACCAGCCCACCCCCGCCGCCCTGGCCCGCCACCTGCACGAGCGGCTGTGCGCGCCGCCCGACCCGGTGGCGCCCGTGCTCGCCGACCTCGACCGGCTCGACCGCGTGCTGGCCGGGCTGCCCGCCGACGCGCAGGTCGGGGCCCGCCTGCGCGCCCTGCTGCGCCGCTGGGACGAACGCCGCGACGGCCCGCCCACCCGCACCGCCGGGCTGGGGACCGCCAGCGCGGACGAACTGTTCGCGCTGCTCGACGCCGACTTCGGCAACGGCCGATGAGAACGGGGACGGCATGACCGTGAAATGCCTGGTGTGGGACCTCGACGGCACGCTGTGGCGGGGCACCCTGGCCGAGGGCGACGACGTCGTCGTGCCGGACGGGGTCCGGCGCGTGATCACCGAGCTGGACGCGCGCGGCGTGCTCCAGTCCGTCGCCAGCAAGAACGACCACGACCACGCGTGGGCCCGCCTCGAACAGCTCGGCCTGGCCGAGTACTTCGTGCTGCCGCGCATCGGCTGGGGACCCAAGTCCGCCTCGGTGCGCGCCATCGCGCGGGAACTGGGCTTCGCCGAGTCCGCCGTGGCGTTCGTCGACGACCAGCCCGCCGAACGCGCCGAGGTCGCCTTCCACCTGCCGCAGGTGCGCTGCTACCCCGCCGAGCAGGCCGCGCACCTGACCGGGCTGGCCGAGTTCAGCCCGCCGGTGGTCACCGAGGACTCCGCCCGCCGCAGGCGGATGTACCAGGACGGGTTCCGGCGCGACGCCGAGCGCGCCGCGTTCACCGGCCCCGACGAGGAGTTCCTGCGCACCCTGGACCTGCGCATGACCGTCGTCCGCGCCACCGAGCGGGAACTCGCCCGCGCGGCCGAGCTCACCCTGCGCACCAGCCAGATGAACGCCACCGGCGTGCCCTACGACGACGCGGCGCTGCGCCGGCTGATGACCGACCCGGCGCACGAGGTGCTGGTGGTCGGCATGTCCGACCGGTTCGGCCCGCACGGCGCGGTCGGGCTCGTGCTGCTGCGCCGGTCACCGGGCGCGTGGCACCTCAAGCTGCTCGCCACCTCGTGCCGGGTGGTGTCGTTCGGCGCGGGCGCCACCCTGCTCGACTGGCTCGCCGACCGGGCCGCGCACGCCGGCGTGCACCTGGCCGCCGACTTCCGGCCCACCGACCGCAACCGCATCATGGACGTCGCCTACCGGTTCGCCGGGTTCGACGACGAGGACTGCCCCTGCCTCGCCGGCCTCGGCCCCGCCGCCGGCGACGACGTCCGGCGGCTGCACCTGCGACCCGCGCCCCGTCCCGCGCCGCGGGTCGTGACCCTCGACGCCGTCGACCTCGCGGCCACCGGGGGCCACCGTGGCTGACCGGCTGGAGCTGACCCCGGCGCTGGCCGACTACGCGCGCGCGACGTCCCTGCGCGAGGACGACGTCCTGCGCGAGCTGCGGGAGGAGACCGCGCAGCTGCCCGGCGGCCGGTCGTTGCAGGTGATGCCCGAGGAGGGCCAGCTGCTCGGCCTGCTGGTGGGCCTGGTCGGCGCGCGGACCGTGCTGGAACTGGGCACCTACACCGGGTACAGCGCCCTGTGCATGGCCAGGGCGCTGCCCGCCGGCGGCCGGCTGGTCACCTGCGACATCACCCCCCGCTGGGCCGCGGTCGGCCGCCCGTTCTGGGCGCGGGCGGGCGTCGACGACCGGATCGACCTGCGGGTCGGCCCGGCGCTGTCCACACTGGACTCCCTGCTGGACGACGGCGCGGCGGACGCGTTCGACCTGGCGTTCATCGACGCCGACAAGGCCGGCTACCCCGCCTACTACGAGCGGTGCGTGCGGCTGGTGCGCCCGGGAGGGCTGGTGGTGCTGGACAACACGCTGTACTTCGGCCGGGTCGTCGACCCCTCGGCGACCGACCCGGACACCGAGGGCGTGCGGCGGGTCAACGCCCTCGTGCGCGACGACCCGTCCGTGGACGTCTCCCTGCTGACCGTCGCCGACGGGATGACCCTGGTGCGGCGCAGGACCTGAGGTCAGGCGTCGCGCAGCCGCACGACCAGCCCGACCATGGCGCGCACGGTGCGGAAGTTCGGCAGCCTCAGGTCCGTGCCGCCGATGGCGACGCCGTAGCGCTGCTCCAGGTGCACCACCAGCTCCATGGCGAACAACGAGGACAGGCCGCCCTCGGCGAACAGGTCGCGGGTGGCCGTCCAGCCCGCCTTCGTCCGGTTCTCCAGGAACTCGATCAGCTCCCGCTCGATGACGTCGGGTGTCGTGGAGGAGACCGTCATGTCAGCGCCTCTTCGTACTCGTAGAAACCGCGACCGCTCTTGCGGCCGTGGTGCCCGTCGCGGACCTTCGCCAGCAGCAGGTCGCACGGCCGGCTGCGCTCGTCGCCCGTGCGCCGGTGCAGCACGACCAGGGAGTCGACGAGGTTGTCGATCCCGATGAGGTCCGCGGTGCGCAGCGGACCGGTGGGGTGCCCCAGGCAGCCCCGCATCAGCGCGTCCACGTCCTCGGCCGACGCGACGCCCTCCTGCACCAGGCGCGCCGCGTCGTTGATCATCGGGTGCAGCAGCCGGCTGGTGACGAACCCCGGCGAGTCGCGCACCACGACGGGCGTGCGCCGCAGCGCGCCCAGCAGCTCCGCCACCGCCGCCACCGCGGCCGCCGCCGTGCGCGGCCCGGGCACCACCTCCACGGTGGTGATCAGGTACGCCGGGTTCATGAAGTGCGCGCCCAGCAGGTCCTCCGGCCGGGCCACCGCGCCCGCCAGCTCGTCCACCGGGATCGACGAGGTGTTCGACACCAGCGGCGTGCCGCCCGGCACGGCCGCCGACACCCGCCCCAGCACGCCCGCCTTCACCGCCGGGTCCTCCACGACCGCCTCGACCACCGCCGCCGGCGGCGGCCCCGACAGGGCGTCCTCGACGGAGGTGAGCGCGGTGAGCGGCCCCACCGGGGTGTCCGGCGGGCACGCGCCCAGCAGCGCCGCGGTCCGCAGGTGGCGGGCCACGGCGGCCCCGGCGCGGTCCAGCACGGCGCGGTCCGGGTCCACCAGGACCACCGCGAGGCCGTGCGCCAGGGCGAGCGCGGTGATGCCCGTGCCCATCACCCCGGCGCCGACGACGACGAGCGGCGGACCGGTGTCGCGTGCTGCGGCCGTCACGGGACCTCCCTGCCGGGTGGAACGGGTCGGCCGCCATGGTCGGGCACCGCCGCTATCGTCCCGATAGCGGCGCCGCCCCCGCCACGGGTGCTACGGGGACGCTATGCCGCCCGCATAACCTCCCCGACCGGCAGGCCGGGTCACCCGCGCGTCGCCCGCCCGGCCCGGCGAGCACTGGGAGAGGACGCCGTGGACACCACTCGGGCCGAGCCGATCGACTACCCCTTCAACCGCGCCGAGGACCTCGAACTCGACGAGCGCTACGCGCGGGCCCGCGCCGGCCGGACCCTGGTCCGCGTCACGATGCCCTACGGCGAGGAGTCCTGGCTCGCCACCCGCTTCGAGGACGTCCGGCTCGTGCTGGGCGACCCGAGGTTCAGCCGCGCCGCCGCGGTCGGCCGCGACGAGCCGCGCACGTCGCCGCAGACCGTCGGCGGCGACGTCATCCTGTCGATGGACCCGCCCGAGCAGACCCGCATCCGCCGCCTCGCCGCCCAGGCGTTCACCCAGCGCAACGTCGAACGCCTGCGCCCCGAGGCCCACCGGGTCGCCGACGCCCTGGTGGACCGGCTGGTCGGGCACGGCGCGCCGGCCGACCTGGTCGAGCACTTCGCGTCCCCGCTGCCGGTGACCATGATCTGCTCCCTGCTCGGCGTGCCGTCCGCCGACCGGCACCACTTCCTCGTCTGGTCGGAGGTGTTCGCCTCGGCCACCACGCTCACCGCCGAGCGGACGGCCGAGTACGTGGGGGAGCTGGGCGCCTACATGGCCGACCTGCTGCGGCAGCGCAAGGAGGAACCGGCCGACGACCTGCTCAGCGCGCTCGTGCAGGCCCGCGACGCCGACGACCGGTTCACCGACCACGAGGTGCTCAGCCTCGCCATCGTGCTGCTGGGCGCCGGGCACGAGAACATCACCAGCCAGATCCCCAACTTCACCTACACCCTGCTGCGCAACTCCGAGCAGCTCGCCGGGCTGCGGGCGCGACCGGAGCTGGTGCCCCGCGCCGTCGAGGAGCTCATGCGGTACGTGCCGCTGGGCCTCGGCCCCGTGCTGGCGCGCTACGCGCTGGAGGACGTCGAGGTCGGCGGCGTGCTGGTGCGCGCGGGCGAACCGGTGGTGGCGTCGCTGGGCTCCGCCAACCGCGACGGCGACGCGTTCGACCGCGCCGACGAGCTGGACCTGACCCGGCCGCCGACCCCGCACGTCGGGTTCGGCCACGGCCCGCACCACTGCCTGGGCGCGGCGATGGCGCGGATGGAGATGCAGGTGGCGCTGGAGGTGCTGCTCACGCGCCTGCCCGGGCTGCGGATCGCCGTGCCCGAGGAGGAGCTGGAGTGGCGCGCCGGCACGTTCATGCGCAGCGT
>NZ_JBPKJK010000054.1:0-54044 GCF_051756985.1 Saccharothrix sabaoui | reverse complement strand
ACGATGCGGCAGCTCGGTCCGTTGTTCGGGGTGTCGCACGCCGCGGCGCACCGGGTCATCGACACCATCGGCCCGCTGCTCGCCCTGGCCCCGGTGAGGCGCCGCCGGATCGACCAGGTCGCGATCGTGGACGGCACCCTGGTACCCACCCGCGACCACCGCCTGGCCGCACGGTCGAAGAACTACCGCTGCTCGACCAACCTGCAGGTCGCCATCGACGCCGGCACCCGCTTGTGATCGCCACCGGCGATCCGAAACCGGGCAACCGCAACGACTGCACCGTCTACCGCGACTCCGGCATCGCCGACGTACTCGACGGTCGCCCGGTCATGGCCGACGGCGGCTACCAGGGCAATCCCGAAGTGATCATGCCCTACCGCGAACCCCGCGACGGCAGCGAACTCACCGACTGGCAGGAAGACCCCAACACCGTCCACCGGTCGATCCGGGCCCGGGCCGAACACGCCTTTGCCCGCATGAACAATTGGACCGTCCTGCGCGACCACCGCCGCGCCGCCCACACCCTGCGCGACACCGCCTCCGGCATCGCCCGCCTCCACAGCCTCGCCCTCACCGGCTGACCGGGAAGTACTCGAAGCCACCAACCACGAGATCAGTTATGTGACGGCCTTCAGGCGGAGGAGGGCCGGGGCGCCTCCCAGCCGGTCCTCACAAGGGTGTTGAGGGCCGCGGTCGAGGACTCGTCGGCCATGGCGGCTCCGGCCACCCAGCCCGTGGCGAGCACGGCGAGGAAGAGGTCCCGGCCGCGCACGTCCGGTCGGGCGCCACCGTCGCGCTGCGCGGCGGCGAGGAACTCGTCGGTGGTCGTGATGAATCCCTGGCAGGTGAGGGCCAGCGGAGACGGGACCTCGTCGGTCAACGCGACGCGCAGTGGTTCGGGCAGGCCGTCGAACGCGGTCGTCCACCTACCCAGTGCGTCGAGCCACTGGGCGAGTGCCTCGGTGGAGTCGCGCACCTCGGCGCGGATGGCGTCCTGACGGGACGCCAGCTCCGCATCGCGGGCCTCGAGCAGGGCGGCGAGCAGGGCCTCCCGGTTCGGGAAGTGCCGGTAGAGGGTGCCCGGCCCGACGCCCGCCCGCTTGGCGATGGCGTCCAGTGACCCGGTGATGCCGTGCTCGGTGAAGTACTGCTCGGCGACCTCGAGGATGTGCGTCCGGTTCCGCCGGGCGTCCGTCCGGGGCCTGCGCTCGCGGGCTGCTGTCGTCTCGGACACGTCCGGCCACCCCTCGTTGACAATGCGGAGACTGTCTCCGTATCTTCGGTGGAGTCAGGCGGAGACGCTCTCCACTTTAGCGCAGAGGACCGATCGTGCCCAGCCCGCAGATGCTCCTGGCCATCCAGATCGCCAACGGCTACGGCTCACAGCCCGGGTCGTGGCGCATGCCCGGGGTCGACCCGTCCAGCTACACCGACATGGACGTCTTCGCGCGGCACGCGCAGGCGGCCGAGCGCGGCAAGATCCAGCTGGTCTTCCTCGCCGACACCCCGGCGCTCGAGAACGACATCGAGCGCGCGGTCCCGAACCACTCCATCGACCCGCTCGTCGTCCTGACGACGATGGCACGGGCCACCCGGCGGATCGGGCTCGTCGCCACCGCCTCGACGACCCTCAACGAGCCGTACACGATCGCCCGCCAGTTCAAGGCCCTCGACGTGGCCAGCCACGGCCGCGCCGGTTGGAACGCGGTCCCGACCTCCAACCAGGCCGCGGCCGCCAACTACGGCATCGCGCTTCCTCCCCGCGCCGAGAAGTACGAGCGCCTCCACGAGGTCGTCCAGATCGTCCAGGCGCTGTGGGGGAGCTGGGCGGAGGACGCCTGGGTGCGCGACGTCGCCGGACGGCAGTTCGCCGACACGAGCCGGATCCAGCCGATCAACCTGCGGGGGCGCCACGTCGCTTCGCGCGGGCCGCTGCCCATCCCGCCGTCGGAGCAGGGGCAGCCCGTGGTCTTCCAGGCCGGCGGCGGCGGGAACGGCCTGGAGGTGGCCGCTCGCTACGCCGGCGGCGTCTACGCCAACCCGTTCAGCATCGAGGAGGGCCGGGCTCAGCGGACGGCGCTCCGGGCGGCCGCCGAGAGCGTCGGCCGCGACCCCGACGAGGTGAAGCTGTTCGCGGGCTTCATGCCCAGCGTGGCACCCTCCCGGCGGGCCGCCCTGGACCGTCGCCGGCAGCTGGACGAGGTCATCGACCTCCACCAGCGGGTGGGCTACCTCGGCGCGATGCTCGGCCTGCGCCTGACGCCCGACCAGCTCGACGAGCCCCTGACCCCGCAGCAGCTGGCCGCCGCGCGGCCCAGCCCGGGCGACCCGCGCTCACCCCACGCGCTCGCGGTCGCCCGCGAGGGCTGGTCGCTGCGCGACGTGCTCGCCCACGGCGTCATCGACTACCACCCGGTCGTGCCCGGCACCGCCGCCGACGTCGCCGACCACATGCAGGAGTGGTTCGAGGCCGGCGCGTGCGACGGCTTCTCGCTTGCCGTCGACGTCTACGCCGACGGCATCGACGCCTTCGTCGACCAGGTCGTCCCGCTGCTGCAGGAGCGGGGCTTGTTCCACCGCGACTACGAGGGCACCACCCTCCGCGATCACCTCGGCGCCCCCGCCCAGTACGGACTCGACCCGCGCCTCGCCGGAGCGGCGCGCACGTCGAACTGACCCGACCTCCACCCACCCCCGGACGGAGAGCACATCCCATGTCCATCCAGAACGCTCCGGCACCGGGCCTCATCGCCCCCGACACCCCCGACACCCCCGCACCGCAGACGACCGCCGGCGACCGGCTCCCCCCGGGGAGCGCCCTGATCATCGGGCTGCTCATGGCCTCGACGTTCACGGTCCTGCTCAACGAGATGATGCTGGGCGTCGCGCTGCCCACCCTGATCGTCGACCTCGGCATCACCCCGACGACCGGTCAGTGGCTCACCACCGGCTACCTGCTGACCCTGGCGGTGCTCATCCCCGCCACCGGCTTCGTGATGCGGCGCTTCCACCTGCGCACGATCTTCCTGGGCACGATGTCGCTGTTCGCCGTCGGCACGGCGATCGCCGCCCTCGCGCCGGGCTTCGGCGTCCTGTTCGCCGGTCGGATCATCCAGGCCGCCGGTACCGCGGTCGTCCTGCCGCTGTTGATGACCACCGCCATGCGGCTGGTCCCCGCTGCCCGGCGCGGCGCCGTGATGGCGATCGTCACGGCGGTGCCCGCCGTGGCGCCGGCGGTCGGCCCCGCGCTGTCCGGTGTCGTGCTGTCGGCCTTCAGCTGGCGCTGGCTGTTCATCCTCATGCTGCCGATCGCCGCCCTCGCCCTGGTGCTCGGGGGGCTGAAGCTCCGCAACACCACCACGCCCGAGCCGGTGACCCTGGACGTGCTCTCCCTGGTGCTGTCCGCGGTCGGGTTCGGCGCGCTGGTCTACGGGCTGGCGTCGATCGGTGAGTCGGTGTCGGGCCACGCGCCAGTCGCCCCGTACGTGCCGATCCTGGTCGGCGTGGCCGGCGTCGCGGCTTTCGTCCTGCGCCAGGTCGTTCTGCAGCGGTCGGGCAACGCCCTGCTGGACATGCGGGTCTTCCGGTCCCGGACGTTCACGCTCTCGCTGCTGGTGATGCTCGTGATCGCGATGGTCGGCTTCGGCAGCCTGATCGTGCTGCCGCTGGTCCTGACCGACGTTCTCGGCCTGAGCACGCTGTCCCTGGGCCTGTTCCTGGTGCCGGGCGGTGCGGCCATCTCCCTCGTCTCGGCGCTGGGTGGGCGGGTGTACGACCGCGTCGGCCCCCGACCGCTGGCGATCCCCGGCGCGCTCGTGTGGACGGCATCGCTGTGGTTCCTCAGCACCGTGGACGAGGACACCGCGGTCGGGACGGCGCTGGCGGCGTACCTCGTCATGTCGGCGTCGCAGGCCCTGATGTGGGCACCGATGACGACGACGGCGCTGGCGGGCCTGCGTGCCGATCTCTACCCGCACGGCACCGCGGCCTTCACCACGATCCAGCAGCTCGCCGGCGCCGCGGGCGGGGCGGTGCTCATCTCCGCCTACACCATC
This sequence comes from Saccharothrix sabaoui, assembly GCF_051756985.1. Taxonomy (NCBI): domain Bacteria; kingdom Bacillati; phylum Actinomycetota; class Actinomycetes; order Pseudonocardiales; family Pseudonocardiaceae; genus Saccharothrix; species Saccharothrix sabaoui. The sequence goes on along the minus strand of NZ_JBPKJK010000054.1, from coordinate 49,989 downwards.
GGCTCCGACGCCGCGGACGCCGGCGCGCTCGCCCAGGCCGAGTCCGCCGGACAGGCCGCCTTCGTGACCGCAGCGGTCATCGGCCTCGGCGCGGTCGTCGGCACCCTCTTCGTCGGCCGGCCACCGGCGCCTGCCGAGGCGACCGCTCCCGCTCCCGACCACACCTGACCACCACACAGAAGGAGCAGCACCATGCAGATCGGCATCCTCGGCGTCGGCAACATCGGCGCCACCCTGACCCAGCGCCTCAGCGCGGCCGGACACGAGGTGAAGGTGGCCAACTCCCGCGGCCCGGAGACCATCCCGGCCGAGGTGACCGCCTCCGGCGGGCGGGCGGTCGAGGCCTCCGACGTCGTCACCGACGTCGAGGCCCTTGTCGTGTCCGTCCCGCTCATCCGGATTCCGGACATCCGGCCGCTCATCGACGGCCTCCCGGCCGGCGCCGTCCTGCTGGACACGTCGAACTACTACCCGTTCCGCGACGGCCGCATCACCGCCCTCGACGAGGGACGGGTCGAAAGCCTGTGGGTCGCAGAGCAGCTCGGCCGCCCCGTCGTCAAGGCGTGGAACGCCATCCTCTCGGGCTCGTTCGCCACCAAGCACGCGGCTGCCGGCACCCCCGGTCGGATCGCGATCCCGGTCGCCGCGGATGCGGAGGCCGACCGGGCGCTGGGCACGGCACTGGTCGAGGACACCGGCTTCGACGGCTTCGACGCCGGCAGCCTGGCGGACTCGTGGCGCCAGCAGCCCGGCGCGCCGGCCTACTGCACCGACCTCCCGCGCGACGAGCTGTCCGCCGCACTGGCGGCAGCCGTTCCCGGCCGCGCGCCGAAGCGGCGGGACCTGGCCATGACCGTGATCTCCGAACTCATGGCCGACGACCCGACCGGCCGGGGGAACGACTTCCTCCTGCAGGTCGCCCGGTTGATCTACCCCTGAACCGCTCCGAACCGCGTCACCGCCGCGCTCGGCCACCACCCGCACCCGATCATGATCCCCGATTCATCCCGACGACCCATCACCGAGTTACGTGACAGCTCTCGGCCGCGGATGTCGTTCTCCAGGGCATGCGGGGATTCATGGGTGGTACGGCGTAGTCGCTTGTCGGTGAGCAGGCCGAACCACCGCCCGACCTGGTTGAGCCAGGAGGAGTAGGTGGGGGTGAAGTGCAGGTGGAAGCACGCTCTGCCTGCCTCGAACCCGCCGAGCAGTTGCGCTTGCGACGAGCGTAAGGCGGTCTGGACGCGGCGTGCGGAACGTCGTTGTGTCAAGGTTCGAGGCCGCGATGAACCGGATGAAAACGCGGGCAGTGATCTGTAACGTCGCAGCTCAAAAAGTGGTCTTCCCCGCGCGAGGTCTGTCGAACGAGTGGCTCTGTTCCGTATTCGGCGGTGACGCCGAGTACCCGTCAGGGCAGGAGGACGCGGTGGCGGAGGAGGTCGAAGCCGGCGCGTCCGCGCACCTGTCTCATGATCCTTTTGGTGCGGGTGTCAACGCCTTCGGTACGGCCGTTGTGATGGGGCAGCGTGAGGGCGGCGTCCACAGCGGACCGGTCGATCTCGAGACCGTTGGTGAGACTGCTCAGGTGCGGTGGTTCGGCACGGCCCTGGTCGAGGTAGCGGACCAGCAGGTTGGCACTGCCGGTGTAGCCCTATTCCCGAATCTCCGCGAGCAGGTGGGTGACCGGAATCGCGGGATCGGCGGCGCGGCGGGCCATGGGCGAGGTCGAGCGTGTGCAGCCTGGCGGTGACGGTGCGCACCTGCTCCACATCGGTGGCGCCGACGTGCTCGGGCACCGGCGTCGACGCAGGCGTCACGGCCAGGAAGTCCAGCTCCGCAGGTGTGAGCGCCGGGCCCACCACCAGCTTGCTGACCAGACCGAGAAACCCGTGCCGTTGCATGAAGCCGTTCCTCCGCACCGTGCGAACCAGATGACGAGGCACGCGCGACCGCGTCGTCGCTGTACGCCAAACCCGTGTAACCCCTCCGATGGCGCGCACCGCCCGCGACCTCACGCTCCTGCTCGACGTGACGGCCGGGCGGTACGCGCTGACGCTCGGCGTGGCGCACGACTTGGCACTGCCGCCCGCCCGCCACGAGCGGCTCCGCGACTTCCGGGTCCTGGTCCTCGGCGCCCGCGTCGAACGGCGCAGTCCGCTGCTGCCCGATCCGACCGAGGCCGCGACGCTCTACAGGCAGTTGCTGATCTCGGGCTCCGTTGCGCGTTTCCCGCGCGACCGGATGGAGGCGAACAACCGCCGCGAGCTCCACCGCCACGGCCGGCGGCAGCTCTTCGCCGAGTTCGACGTCGTGGTATGCCCGATCACCCCTGCTTCGAGCAGCTCGTCCGGGCCGGCCTGACCACCACGCCCGGCCTGCCCGCCACCGCCGTCCCCGCGGGCCGGTCCCCCGCGGGCCGGTCCTCTGCGGACCTGCCGGTCGGAGCACAGCTCATCGGTCCGGTGTTCGGGAACCACACCCCGCTGCGGCCGGCCGAACCGCTCGCGCGCAGGAGGTCGGCGGCTTCCGAGCACCCGGGTGAGCCGTACCGGCCGGTTGGCCGCGACAGGCGTTGGCGGGGATCAGCCCCGGCGGGACGAACCGGCGGTGGCGGCTTCACCGGCCGCCGGGCGGGCGGGCGTGGGGCGGTCCAGCCAGGCCAGGGCGGCGAGCGCGCCGAGCAGGGCGAGCAGGGCGCAGAGGAGCGTGCCCGCGTTCATGGCGTGGGTGAAGGCTTCGTCGGAGGCGTGGACGAGCTCGGCCGCGGCATCGGGCGGGAGGGTGTCGGCCGCGGCGTGGGCGGCGGTCAGGTCGTCGGTCGCGCTCGCGGGTGCCGCGGGCAGTGAGCCGAGCAGCTCGGCGCGGTAGGCGGCGGAGACGACCGTGCCGATGACCGCGATGCCGAGCACACCGCCGAGCTCGCGGGCGACGCTGTTCATGGCGGAGGCCATCGGTGCCCTCTCACGGGGTACTGCCGCCATGCTCGCGGTGCTGGCCGGGGCCATGACGAGGCCCATGCCCGCGCCGATGACGGCCATGCCGAGGGCGAGCGCGGAGAAGGACGTCGTGGTGGTCGCGAAAGACATGCACCCCAGGCCGGCGGCCATGGTGGCCAGTCCCCCGGCGACCGTGCACCTGGTGCCCAGGCGGGTGACGACGCGGTCACTCGTACCGGCGGCCAGGGCCATCGCCGCGGCGAACGGCAAGGCCCCCGATCCGGCCTTGAGCGGGCTGAAGGCGTGCACCAGCTGCAGGTACTGGGTGTAGGCGAACAGCAGGCCGAACAACGCGAAGGAGGTGACGGCGAGCAGGGCGCCGGCGACGGTGAAGGTGCGGCGGGTGAACATGCGCAGGTCGACCACCGGGTGCGCGGTGCGCAACTCCCACCACACGAACGCGGCCAGGAGCACGACCGCGGTCCCGGCCTCGGCCAGTGACGCCCCTGTGAGCCACCCGCGTTCGGGGCCTCGCACGATCACGTCGACGAGCGCGGCGAGACCCGCCGCGCAGAGCAGCGGGCCGAGCACGTCGAAGCGGCCGGTGCGCCGTCCGGGCAGGGAGGGGATGAGCGCCAGGGTGGCGGCGAGCACGGCGGCGACCAGGGGGACGTTGGCGTAGAAGACGCTGCCCCAGGAGAGGTGTTCGAGCAGCAGGCCGCCGGCGACGGGACCCAGGACGATGCCGATGCCCGCGGACGCGGACCACACGGCGATGGCCCGGCCCCGTTCCCGGGGACCGAACAGCGCGACGATGATCGAGAGGGTGGCCGGCATCACGAACGCCGCGCCCACGCCCATCACCGCGCGCCAGGCGATGAGCTGGCCGGCGGAGTCGGCCGTGGCGGCGGCCGCCGATCCGGCGGCCAGCACGACCAGGCCGCCGACCAGGGCTCGCCGCAGGCCGAAGCGGGCTCCCAGGCCGCCCGCGGGGATCAGCAGCGAGGCGAAGACGAGCGTGTAGGCGTTGTTGATCCACTGCAGGTCGGCGGTGGAGGCCCCCAGGGCGTCGGCGAGCACGGGCAGGGCGGTGTTGAGCACCGTGTTGTCGAGGGTGGTGACCACCAGCGCCGCGCAGAGCACGGCCAGGGCGGACCAACGTCGCGGGTGTCCCGCTCCCGGGTCGATCGTGGTGTCCACACGCATGTCCACACTGTCCTAACGATTGTAAACTTACAGCTGTTAGCCGTCTTGGGGCGAGACGCTACGACAGTCGGCTAACACCTGTAAAGTCAGGGTCGTGACGAAGGCACCCGCGGCACGCGACGACTCCCCGGGCCAGGGAGGACCGGTCTCCCGCCCGCGCAACCGCAGGGGCGAGGGCCTCCGGCTGCGCGAGGACATCGTCCGGGCCGCGACCGCGCTGATCGTGCGCGCCGGCACCGACCAGGCCCTCACCCTGCGCTCCGTGGCGCGCGAGGTCGGCATCTCGACGCCGTCGATCTACGCCCACTTCAGCGACCGGGAGGCCATCGTGGAGGCGGTGGTCCTCGAAGCGATCGCCCAGCTGCACGGGGACGTCAAAGCAGCCGTCACCGCCCACGGCGACCCGGTCGAAGGGCTGCTCGCCGGCTGTGCCGCCTACGTCGACTTCGGCACCCGCGAACCCGCCCGCTACCGCGTGCTCTTCGACCGACCCCACCTCAAGCCCGAAAACGCCCGCGCCGAAGACCCCGGGCTCGCCGCCTTCCACGTCCTCGTCGACAACCTCGAAGCCTGCGTGCGCAGCGGACGCTCGACCAGCACCGACCCGTTCGGCGACGCGGTCGCGCTGTGGACCGCCCTGCACGGGCGGGTCCTGCTCCGCGCGAGCCTGCCGGACTTCCCCTGGCCGCCGTCCGACACGCTGGAGCGCACGGTCTTCTCCCTCGGGCGCATCACCCCGTCGCCGTAACCGTCCCCCGTCAGGTGGCGAAGCCGGGTGGCGAGGCCCGGCAGGTCACGCCGAACCGGATCGAGTGGCCGGCCGGATCGGGTCGACGAGCCAGGTCCGGCGAGTCGACCACGGCGAGGCCGCGCGACCGCGCGGTGCGACGGCCGGGCGGGCGGCGGCAAGGAGGTCCGAGGCCGCGAGCGCCACACCGGCGTGAACACCACAAAGGTGGTGGAGCGGACTTCGGAGTGGATCACGGGCCACCGCCGCCGTGTCCGCGAACGACTCCGACACCGCCACGAGGCCACGGTCCGCTGGTCCAGGTGCCACCCCGCTCGATCAACGCCACCAGGGCTCAGCAGGCGCCCGCTCGTCCCCCGGAGGGCGTCGCCATCCGGGGGACGAAGACCGGAAGCGGCTTGGGACCGAACCGGTCGGCCGGTCGCCGAGAGCGCGCGAGTACGAACAGCCGATGCCACCCGGGTCGCCTGGCTTCACCCGCAAACGCCGGTGACGACGGCATGATGACCCCATGCGGTCGCCCGGTCCCCGAGTTCGCACGAGGATCGTCCTGGTGCTGGGCGTCGTGTCTTTCTGCGCGCTCCTGGTCTGGATCACCCTGCGGGTCGCCGCCGGCGACGTCGACTCGAACGACAAGCTGGCCGGCGTCGTCAGCATGTACGTGGCGATGGTCGGCCTGCCCGTGGCGGCTGTCGCGCTCGCCCTGACCGCGCGGCAGGGCACGAGAGCCGGCCCGATCGGTGAACTGGACGAGTGGCTCGACGGGATGGCGGACGTGCTGGCAACGTCGGTGCGCGGCCAGTTGGAGGCTGAGGAGCGCATCCGCCAAGTGCACGATCCCTTCCCGCTTCCCGTGCGGTGGACCAACGCCGACGAGCGCCTGACCGACCACTGGGAGAACGTCCACGGCTCGCCCGACCGGCCCGAGCCGGTCCGCCTCGACGGGCACGGTGACCGGATCGTCGAGGTGTTCGACGCCGTGCCGTCCCGGCGGCTCGTGGTGCTCGGTGAGGCGGGCGCGGGCAAGACGGTCCTGGCCTCGCGCTTCGTGCTCGTCCGACTGGCGCGGCGACGACGCGCGGCCGACGGACCGGTGCCCGTGGTCTTCTCGCTGGGGTCTTGGGACCCCACCACCGTCCCGTTGCGGACCTGGCTGGTGGAGCAGTTGCTCACCGACCACCCGGTGCTTGCCGCCAGGGACGGCTCCGGGACCACGGCCGCCGCGTCACTGCTGGCCACCGGCCGTGTCATGCCGGTGCTGGACGGCTTCGACGAGATCAGCGAGCACCTGCGCGCCCACGCGATCACCGCCGTCAACGCCGGGCTGGGCCGGCACGACCCACTGCTGCTCACCAGCCGTGATGGGGAGTACGCCCGCGCGGTGGGGACCGGTGACGTGCTGACCGCCGCCGCGGTGGTCGAGTTGGCCAGCTTGGACGTCGAGGACCTGGCGCGTTACCTGCCGCTGAGCACCCGCAAGTCCGGGAAGGGCGAGTTCCGCACCAAGTGGGACCCGGTGCTGGAGCGGTTGCGGGACCACAGGGGCGACCCGGCGGGTGAGGCGCTGCTGCGGACCTTGGGCAACCCGCTGATGGTCGCGCTGGCCAGGTCCGCGTACTCCGACACCACGGCGGACCCCCTTCTGCTGCTGGGATTCCGACCCTCGACGCCCGGTGTGGACGCCTACCGGCGGGTGGTCGAGGACCACCTGTTCGTCGAGTTCTTCCCCGCCGCCTACTCCCGCGGCACGCCTGGGGACGACGAGACCCGCTCCTCGCGGTTGGGCGACGTCCAGCGTTGGCTGCACTTCCTGGCCCGACACCTCGACGACCTCGGGACCCGCGACTTCGCCTGGTGGCAACTGGTGTCCGCAGTGCCGGCCGCGGTGCGGGCGCTCGCGGCGGCACTGGTGATCTCGGCGTCCGGCTTCGCGTGCATCGGGGCGCTGGGATGGCTGGGTGACTGGGAACCAGGGGCGCGTCGCCTCTGGTGGCTGTGCGGACTGAGCTTCACCGCGGTGAGCGCCCTGGCTGCGGCTCTGATCATCGGACCGGGTCGCGGACCGCGGGTGCCGCCCGCCCCTTCCCGTCTGCGGCTGCGGTTCCCGCGGTCGGTCGACGATGTGCTCGCCTCCTTCGCCGACGGGCTCCAGGGCTGTCGAGCGGTGATCTGGCTGGCTGTTTTCACGGTCGGAGGGGTGATTTTCGGCCTCGCCGGGACGGTGTTCCTCGGACTCGACGGCGGTGTGGTCGTCGGGGTGATCGCCGCCGTCGTGATCGGCGTCGCGATCCGGTTCCTCATCGGGTTCGTCCGGACCCTGAGTGTCCCGGTCGACCCCGCGAGGACCGTCAACCCACCCGGTCTGTTGCGCATCGACCGCCGGACCGCGGTGTCACACGGGGTGCTGGTCGGCGCCGGGAGCGCACTCGTGATCGGGCTCGGCTTCCTGTCAACGATCGGCGTGCTGTACGGCTTGGTCTCCGGCGCGGCCGGGTGGATCGCGTTCGCCTTGGCGAGCGTGGTCGGCGCGTCGGCTGTCTGGATCTTCTTCTTCACCGTGTGGGGCCCGTGGGTGCTGGCCCGGACCTGGTTGCCGCTGCGCGGCCGGTTGCCCTGGCGGGTGATGACCTTCCTGGCGGACGCGCACGCCCGGGGCGTGCTGCGCCAGGTGGGCGGCGTCTACCAGTTCCGCCACGCGCGCCTGCAGGACCACTTGGCGGGTACCACGCGGTAAGCCGCCCATCGCCCCTGTCGGCCTCCGTTGCCCAGTCGGGCCGCTGGTCATGCGGCATGTCGGTACTCGTTGACGAGTGAGCGGTTCGCCCGGGGCGAGAAGTCCGCGATGGTCGCCGCGGAGTTGCGGGCGGGTGTGCGGCAGGTGGAGAAGTGGCACCGGACCTGGCGCGAGGGCGGCCTGGACGCGTTGCGCCCGGCGGGGCCGATGTCGGACGGTTGTTCCGCCGCCTGGTCTCCAACGAGGCGAAGCGGCGGGACGCACGCCCGAGGTCTTCTCCACGCGTGCAGGGATGCCCCTGATAGCACGCCCGCTTGTCCCGTCACGTGTCGCGGGGATCAGGTCGGGAACTCGCCGCTGTGGATCGCCTCCCGCACGCCGTTCCTGTTCAGCCGCGCCTCCGCGTCGGCGATCGAGTCGGGTTGGAAGCACCCGAGGCCGCCGGGAAAGGTGCACAAGCTCAACACCGGCACGTACACCGACCAGTGCGCGGGCTGGTCCGCGCACGACACACTGGTGCCGCCGAACCCCCAGGGGCTGGTACCCGGGAACTCCTGGGAGACCCACACGAAGACGGTGGCGGTACCGGTGGTGGTGGAGCAGGTGGCGGTGCCGTCGACCCACACCGCGTTCGCCGCGTCGGGGAAGGTCTCGACCGAGAGGCCGGTGATCGTGGTGCCGGCCGCCGCGACCGCTGGCGCGGCCGGCACCAGCGACCACGCCACCGCCGCCAACACCGTCACGAACAACGCGGCACGGGATCTGGTTCTCATGACGGCACCTCCGGTAGTGGGTCGGGCCACGGTAACGAGGCCGCCCCACCCACCACAGGCGTCGGAAGGGTGACGGCGGTGCGCGCAACACCGCGACCACCGGATCGCTGCTCGCCCAGGCGCTGGCCGACCGCGAGGGACGGCCGGTGGACCTGCGGCTGCGGGTCGTCGCCGCGGCGGCCACCGCTGGTCGGTTCCCGGCGCGGTGCTGGCATCGGGGTGCGAAGCGGTGGCCCTTGCCGGGTTCGGTGAGCAGGTGGCGAGGCCGGGAGGGAACGGGGTCGAGCTTGCGCCGCGGCCAGGCCAGGTGGACACGCGGGTAGTGGGTCTCGGTGGTGCAGTGCTCGCCCCGGGCCTGACGCAGCAACCGCTTCCGGGGGGCGAGCTCGCCGTCGCTGCGGGCGAGGACTTCCGGCACGCCCCACTCGGTGGGAGTCGGGTGCACCTCGACGTTCTCGCGGTACATCCTCCCCACGGCCAGGTCGACGATGAACGACGCGGTGCGGACGACCGGTTCGCGCGTGTCGTGCACAGTCGCGCGCCGCAGCGCGGCACGCAGGCGCGCGAGCAGCCCGTCCATGCCGAACGGCCTGGTCGTGCAGTCGTCGGCACCGGCGTCCAGGACCCGGACCTTGCCGGCGGAGTCCGGGCGGGCGGACAGCACGACGATCGGCACGGTGCTCCACCCGCGCAGACCGGCAATGACGTCAACGCCGTGGCCCCGTCGTGCTCACCACCTACCTCGACCACGACGGGACCGTGCCCGACGACGACCCGAACCTGCACCCGACCACGTGATCCCAAAAAACCACCGGCAGGCCGCGTCCACCGGCACGTCCTACGTTGATCCGGTGGGAGTCGTACCCGACCTCCAGGCGCGTGGCAGGCGCACGAGTGCCGCGGCCAGACCCAGGACCACGGCAACGGAGAACATGGTCGGCACCACCCACACGGCACCCGGTGCGGCCGTCGCAGCACCGACTGTCGCCCCCGCGACGACACCGAGCACCGCGCACACCACGGCCCGGCGAATCCAGCCGGCTCTCCCGCCCCGCACCCGTCGCCACAGGACGCCCCCGCCGGCGACGGCGACGATCGCGGCACCCCCCACCGCGAGCAGTCGGAACCACGCCTCGGAGGCCGTGCCGAACACGACCCGGGCCTCCACGACCGCCCCGTCCTCCCCGGTGAGCGCCACGACACCGGAATCGAACAAGGTCACCGACAACTCGTCGCCGACGCCGACGACACCCAACCGCTCCACATTCGATACGCCCAGGAAGGCGTCCACCTGGCCGTCCTGGGCATACCCGGTGTTCGCAGCAGCGCCGGTGATCTTCAACGTGATCGTGCCGTGGGCGTCGCCCCGGTCGTCGAAACGCGACACGACCCAGCCTCGTACCGTCACCAGGCAGTCCGACGCGGGAGCCTGCTCGGGGCACGGCTGCGCCGTGGTGAGGTTCCACATGCGTGCCACCGGCCCGCCCCACAAGGCCGCCCCGACCACCGTCAAGGCCAACACGACCACAACACCCAGAGCCGCCCGCACGTAACCCACGCTACACAGTTGATCTTGCCGAACCACGGCGATCGACCGACGCATCGGCACCGGAACCAAGGAAACACCCGGACCCCGCGTGCCCCGCTGCCCGATCCCCGACCCGACGGCAGAACCGAGGACATCCCGGCGCCCCCGGCCGGTCACCGACTCGAACGCGAACAGCGGACACCGAACCCTATTTCCGTCGAGGAGTGCTCCCAGACCGCGAAGAACGAGACCGCGCTGGACCACTACCAGGTCCGCGGCTACCAGGCCTGGTACCGGCGCATCACACTGCCCATGACCGCCCCGGCCTTCCTGGTGATCATTCGTGAAATCACCAAAAAGGGATCCACACCCGGAGCCGACCGCTCGCTGATTCCGTTGTCCGTCAAGGATATCCGCCGATTGTGGAACCGTCTCGCCGCCACCTGACCCACAGCGCTGACCACGTCCTGCACTGGTCGACCGGGCGACGAACAAGCCAAACACGCCCGGATCAGCCATCACAGAAGACGCGGGCATCACGACCTGTCGTTGTCGTACCAACTCCGACGGACCCGATGGCGAGATCGAGTTGTTCGATGCCTGCCCCGTCCCGCTCAAGGCGGAGGTGCGGGGGCCGTGCATGCCCCACCAGGGGCGTTCGGCTCCTCGTGCTCGATCTCGTACCGGCACTCCGAGCACGGCCCGGGAGCGATGTGCTCGCGCCAGTCGTGTCCGCACTGCGGGCAGTCGCCGTACCAAGGGCGCCGACGCCTCAGCCACCTCATCCGGAGATGATCGCGCGAACCCGGGACGGGGTAAACCCGTTTCCACCGCCGACGGGTGCTTCGGTCCGCTCCTCACGGCGACGCGCGGACGGATCAGGATCACCAGTTGGCGAGGCGCACTCCCACCTGGTGGTTGTACCCGGCTCGCCCGCGACAACCGCACCGACCGCTGCGGCCCGTGCGCCCGAGCCGGACGATGCCACCCGAGCAACCGGTGGAGCCGCGTGGCACGGATGTCCTCGGCGGAAGTTCGTCGCGGCGGACTCCAACTTCACCCCGGAGTTCAGCCCCACCAAGGGCAAGGCCGAAATCCGGCACCGCAAGCTCGTCATCGACGTGTCCGCCGTGCACGAGTTCCAGTCCGCAGCACTGGCCGGCGCCTGCGGGCCTGACCGGTCAGGCCCGCATCCCCTCCCGTGGACGACTGCTTGCCCGTGGCGAGGTCACTCCTTCTCGAAGCCCTTCTTCGCGTGGGAAATCATCTGCTCCAGCAGTTCGAGCTCGACTTCACCGTGAACACGCACGTACAGCGTCTGCGTCGGGTCGTCGTCCTTGTAGAACACGACGACCAGGAGCGGCGGTGACACCCCCCGGTCAGCGCTGGCGAACTCGTAGCTCTCCTCGTCGTTGACGACACTGCTGACCGCGGAGACCACGAACTCCCGCCCGGAGAACACGACGTTGGTCACGACATCCACCGCCTCACCGGCTACACGAACCCGACGAACGTACCATCGAGTTCCCAGCGCGCACCGCGCCCGTCCGGCAGGCGCCACGCGATCAACCCCTTGGCGACCGCGTCCTTGCCCTGGCCCCACTCGATCGTGCGTCGGGCACCGGGGTGCGCGAACAGCTTCCCCAGGAAGTTCGCACCGGCGGAGTTGTACCCCTTCTCGTCGGTCTTCAACGGTCGGTGCTTCATCCAGTTGCCACGCTCACCCGCCCGACCCAGCTTCTTGCTCAAGGCACGGCCGGAACCGGTCCACTTGTTCTTCTCCGGGGCGTTGGCGTTCCTGATGAACTGCTCGATGTCGTCGTCCTCGCCGCAGTCGTCCCGCTCCCACACCTGGGCGCCGCGGACGATCCCGCCGAACACGCCCACCTGGGCGAACCCGCCGACCATGCAGTTGTTGGTGTAGTGCAGCTGGGTCGGCAGACCGCCGATGGTCGACCCGGCCCCGGCCTGGTCCGGCTGGAACGCCTCGCCTCCTGCCGCACCACCGGCGTTGAGCACCCCGAGGTCGATGGTCGGCAGGCTGTTGGCGGCGTCGATCATCGCCTGGACGCTGGGGGCGACGCTCTGCTGGAGCTCCGGCCGCGCGGCCGGGGTCAGGGCGTTGAGCAGCACCTGGGCCGCCTGCGCCGCCTGCTGGCTCTGGCTGCCCGTCGGGTCGCCGTACTGGTCGCCGCCCCAGTAGCCGCCGCCGTCGATTCCGCCGCTGTCGGCGTTCCAGTGGCCGTAGTTGGAGTTCTGCTGTCCCTGTTGCTTCGGCGAGTTCGACGACTTGCCGTTGGAGGGGTCGGGAATCCGGAAGCGGACCTTGCCGCCGTCGGGGCCGCGGCCCGTGCCCCAGTCGTTGCGCTGCGGGCGCGGTGCGGTGGTCGTGCCGGTGGTGGTCGTGCCGGTGGTGGTCCTGTTGCCGAAGGAGATGTCCGGCACGGAGACGTCCGGCATGGCCACCGACGGCGGGTGGGTGGCGAGGTAGTGCGCCGTGGCGAGGATCGCGCCGGCGGCGAGGAAGCAGCCGCCGACCAGGAACGGGGAGACCGGGCCGCCCGCGAGGCCGGCCAGGCAAGCCGGGGTGTTGCCGGTGGGGTCGGTGTACCCGAGGGGGTTGGCCGGGGTGTAGGCGTGGCGGTTGGCGGTGCTCAGGTCGGTGGGGTCCAGGGCGGCGGTGTCGCGGCTGGCGAAGGTGCCGGTGCCCGGCTGGTACCAGCGCGCGCCCATGTTGACGTTACCGCTGGTCGGGTCGGTCCACTGGTGCTGGAAGCCCAGGCCGGGCCGGGTGCCGGACGATGCCTTGACCGCGCCGAAGGGGCTGTAGGTGCGTGAACCGGTGACCGCGCCGCTGGCCGGGTCGACCACGCCGACGAGGTCGGTGTGCTGGTCGGTCACGGCGACCGCGGTGGTGGTGCCCTGCTTGACGCCCAGCGGCGTGCCGTCGGGGGTGTGGCTGTAGAGCTCGGTCCCGGCGGAGGTGATCGCCTGGCCCACGCCCTGGTAGGCCAGGTTCTGGTTGCCGGTGCCGATCAGGCGGCCGAAGGCGTCGTAGGTGTTGGTGGTGCCGCCGTCGGTGACCAGTTCGTCGTAGGCGTTGAACGCCGGGGTGGTGGTCGTGCCCGCGGTGGTGCGCGAGGCCAGGGTGCCGCGCGCGGTGTAGCCGTAGGTGGTGTCGCCTCGGGTGAGGAGCTGGTTGCGCTCGTCGTAGGTGGCGGTGGCGGGGCCGTCGCGGGTCAGGTTGCCGGCGCCGTCCCAGCCGTACTCGGTCGTGGTCGAGCCGGTGGTCCACCTGGTCAGGCGGCCGGCGTCGTCGTAGCCGTAGGTGTTGGCGCCGGCGCCGGCCAGGCCGGTGGTGGTCTTGCCGGTCAGCCGGTCCTCGGTGTCGAAGGTGTAGGTGGTCGACGCGGTCGACGCGCCGCCCGGCGCGGCGGTGGTGTCGGTGGCGAGGCGGCCCAGCGGGTCGTAGGTGAACGCGCGGGTCGAGGCGTTCGCGCCGTAGCCGATGGTGGTGGTGCGGCCGAGCTCGTCGAGGCTGTAGGTGGCCGTGGCGCCGGTGATCGGGTCCCGGGCCGAGGTGAAGCGGCCCGCCGCGTCGTAGCCGTAGGTCGTGGTGCCCGCGGCGGTGGAGGTGGTCGCCAGGTTGTTGTCGTTGTCGTAGGTGAACGACGAGGCACCCGACGGACCGGTGGCGTTGACCAGGTTGCCGCGGTCGTCGTAGGTGTAGGTGTTCGTGCCGGTGGGCGTGCTCGCCGAGGTCATCCGGCCGGTGAGGTCGTAGCCGAAGACCCGGTCGGAGGTGGCCACCGACGCGCCCGCGCCGGTCTGCCCGGTCGGGTTGCCCAGCGGGTCGTAGCTGGTGGTGATGCTCACGCCGCCCGGCTTGCCCAACACCGCCGGCCTGCCCGCGGCGTCGTAGGACTGGGTGAACCTGCGGTCCGCGGCGTTCGGGCTCTGCGCGGTCGCCGGCTCGATCGTCGACTCCGGCAGGCCCCACGTGTTGACCGTGTAGGTGGTGGTGTTGCCGTTGCCGTCGGTGACCCGGGTGAGGTTGCCCGCGACGTCGTAGCCGTAGCCGGTGGTGATGCCGCCGGGGCGGGTGACCGAGCGCAGCCGGTCCTGGGCGTCGTAGGTCCAGGTGGTCGTCTTGCCCAGGCTGTCGGTGGCGCTGGTGCGGTTGCCCGCGGCGTCGTAGCCGAACGACCGGCTGCGCAGCACCGCGCCCGCCGGGTCGAGGTCCGACGTCGAGGTCATCCGACCGGCCTGGTCGTAGGTCGCGACGCTCTTCGCGCCGGTCGCGTCGGTGGTGCTGACGAGCCGGCCGGCCAGGTCGTGGTCCGAGGACGTCTGGTTGCCGAACGCGTCCGACGTCCAGGTGAGGTCGTCCCGGTCGTTGTACTCGAGGTCGGTGCGCCGGTTGTCGGGCGTGATGACCGCCGCCACCCGGCCGAACAGGTCGGGGATCAGGCGGGTGGTGAGGTTGCGCGTCGGGCCGGGGTGCCGCTCGACGACCGTGGACGTGATCTTGTTGCCCAGCTTGTCGTAGGTGGCGGAGGTCTGCGCGCCGTTCGGGTCGGTGGTGGACAGCAGCTCGCCCACCGGGTCGTGGGTGTTGGTCCACACGCCGCGCTGCGACCGGCCGGGCAGCAGCGGGTCGGTCCGGCGCACCTGGTTGCCGAGCTGGTCGTACTCGAAGTCGGTGCGGGCGCCCAGCGCGTCGGTGGTGCTGGTGATCCGGCCGAGGCCGTCGTAGGTGATGCCGGTCGTGGCGCTGATCGGCTGGTCGGACCCGGGCGGGGTGTAGTCGGGCAGGGTCACGCCGAGGGGGCGCCCGACGCCGTCGTACGCGGTGCGGGTGACGTTGCCCAGCGGGTCGAGCTGGTCGACGACCTCGCCGAAGGTGTTGTACCCGGTCTTGTCGACGGGTGAGGCGGTGGTCGGCGCCTGCCCGGCGGACTCGACCTGCACGGCCGGACCGCTGCGGGTGACCTGTCGTCCCGCGGCGTCGTAGCCGAAGGTCGTGGTGTGGCCGGTGCCGCGGGGGTCCGTGACGGTCAGCGGCAGACCCAGCTCGTCGCGGGTCGTGGTGGTGACCAGCGTGCCGGAACCCGTGTGGACGGCACGCGTGAGCTCGCGCCCCACGGGGTCGTGGGTGAAGTCGGTCTTCTCGAAGACCTGGGCGTCGTCGATGTCCGTGACCCACGTGGAGGTGACGTTGTCGTTGGCGTCGTACCGGTAGTACTGGAAGCGGTACGTGTTGGCCGGTTCCTGGTCGCAGCGCCGGCAGGCCCAGTCGATGTCGTACCGGTTCCCGACGCGCCCGGCGCGGTCGATGGAGTAGCCGGTGTAGTAGGCGGCGTCGCGCCGGTAGTAGCGGATGAGGTTGCCGGCCTCGTCGTACGTGCGGTCGACCAGCGGGATGTCCGAGACCACGCCGGTCTCCGGGTCGCGGTAGCCGAGCAGGGTCTCGGTGTCGATGCCGTACGCCTCGTACGTGTAGGCGGTGGTGCGGCCCATGGCGTCGGTGCGTTCGACGACCCGGCCCTTGGGGTCGTAGGCCAGCGACTGCACCACGATGTCGCGCGCTGCGCCGCCGTCACCGGTGAAGCCCTTGACGGTGGTGGTGGCGAGCTGGTGCCGGCCGGTGGTGTAGGTGTAGGTGAACTCGTTGCCCGCCGCGTCGACCTTGCGGGTGGGCTGCCCGAAGCCGTCGTGCTCGGTGGTGGTCACGGCGTTGGCGGGGTCGGTGGTGGTGGCGACCCGGCCGAAGGCGTCGTAGGTGTGGCTGGTGGTGCGGCCCGGGTCGTTGAGGGTCGCGTCGTCGACCTTGACCGAGGCGAGGGTGCCGTCGGGGTTGTAGGTGTTGGTGGTGCGCCTCTGGTGAGGCGTACCGGTGACGGCGTTGGTCGTCCGCGGTTCGGTGCGCACGAGCGGCCGGGACAGGCTGTCGTAGGTGTAGCTGGTGGCGGCGCCACCGGGGACGGTGGCGGAGTGGACCGTGCTGCCGGTCATCCGGCCGAGGCCGTCGTACCGCCGGGTGGTGCGCAGCCCGGCCGGGTCGGTGCTCTCGCGCCGGTCGCCCTTGCCGTCGTAGGCGTGGCGGGTCACTCCCCCGCCCGCGTCGGTCTCGGTGAGCAGCAGCCCGGCGGGCATCGTGCCGCCGTCGACAGCCGGTTCCGCACCGGTGGTGTAGGCCCGGGAGGTGGAGCGGCGGTCGGTGTCGCCGCCGCCGGGCAGCGTGGTGCCCGCCAGTTCGCCGGACGCGGTGTAGGAGAAGGTCTTGAGGTAGGTGTCGTCGTCGCGGTTCGCGGACCGCGCGTCCCGTTCCTCGGTGACGCGGTCGTTGCGCGGGTCGAGCGGGTCCGCGGTGTTGAGGTAGTAGTCGTAGTAGCTCGTCCGGGTCATCGTGGAGCCCGGTGAGCACGTGGAGATGTCGCACAGGGTCTTGGTCAGGACGTTGCCGCGGGCGTCGTTGGCGTAGCGGATGTCCACGCCGTCCTCGCCGGTGACCGCGCTGACGAACCCGCCGGTGTCGTAGGAGTACTCGACCGTGTGACCCAACGGGTTCTTGGTGCTGGTCAGGCGCCCGTTGCGGCTGGGGTCGTAGTAGTGGGTCGTGGTCTGGTCGTCCGGGTTCGCCACGGCGACACTGGCCGAGGTCTTGGAGGACAGCGCCAACGAGGCGACGTTCCACACGCCGCCGTTGTGGTCGGTGTGCGTGGCGACCCGGTCGCCCGCCCGGTTGTAGCCGATCCGGGCGGCGACGCGGCCACCGGGCAGGGTGACCTTGGCCAGCACCTTGGTGAGGGCGCGCGCGTTCCAGTGCTCGACGACCGTCGCGGTGCTCAGGGGGCGGTCGTAGATCGCGACCTCGGAGATCTGGCCGGTGAAGCGGCCCCAGTCGTCGGCCGGGCGGGCGGGCCAGGCGGCGTTGTTGACCGGGCCGGCGCCGACCCAGGTCAGCGGGTTGCTCTGGGTGATCTGGCCGGTCTGCGTACCGACCACCGACCCGTCCAGGTAGAGGGTCTGGCGGTCCACGTTGGCGGAGAGCACCACGTGGTGCCACTTGTCGTCGTTGACCGCCGTCGGGGTGACGATGCCGGTGACGTTGCTGTTCCAGAAGTGGCCGTGGAGCTTGCCGTCGGTGCCGACGTAGAGGATCGGCATGGACGGACCGGACGGGGTGGCCGGGGGCTGGGCGGTGGAACTGGTGCCCAGCAGCACGCCGCCTGCGGTGGAGCCGGTCTTGAACCACAGCTCGGCGGTCAGCGCCGCCTTGGTACCGATGGCGTTGTTCGGCAGCTTGAGGTAGGAGGTGCCGTTGAAGCTGCCGGAGGTGATGCCGGAGCCGGGGATCGCGCCGGGCGCGCCCAGGGTGACGTTGGTGTAGGTGCCGTTGGCCTGCGGGCCGCCGATGGGGGCGCGGTTGTCCGCGACGGTGCCCGACGCCTCGTACAGCCGCCAGTACCCGGACGGGTTCCCGTCGAGCACGGTGCTGCGGTAGTGCACCATGTCGCTGTAGTCGTAGGTCGTGCAGGCGCCGCTGGGGTCGCAGACCTTGGTCAGCTGGTCACCGGTGTAGGTGTAGTCCCACGACAGCGCCGGGTCCGGGCCGGTGGTGACCCGGGTGACGTGGCCGCCGGTCCAGGTGAAGGCCAGGCTGCGGCCGGAGACGGTGTCGGTGGCCGTGGCCAGCCGGCCGGTCTCGTAGGTCAGCGCCTGGTTGCGGCCGGAGTCGTCGCTGATCGAGGTGAGCTTGCCGCCGGCGTCGAAGGCGTAGTTGACGTGGCCCTTGGTGGTCAGCTTCCAGCCGCCGCCCGGCACGGCCACGAGGGTGGCGAAGCGGCCCGCGGGCGGGGCGTAGGTGCCGTCGGGGCGCTTGCCGAAGCGGACCTGGTAGCCCTCGGGGTAGGTGACCACGAGGTTGCCCGAGCCGTCGGTGTCCGGGGTGATCGCGGTGTCCCAGCGGGTCGACCAGCCGGCGCCGAACGCGGAACCCCGGCGCGGGTCGAGGCTGTTGTAGCTGCGCACCACCGACAGCGGCGGGCCGACCGCGGGCACGGCGGCATCGGTGGCCGTGGTGGTGTAGTTGCCCACGCCGGGGTCGACGGCGCCGCCCGGCGAGGCCGACGAGGCACCCAGGTGGCTGGTGATCGCGGGCTGCGGGGCCTGCGCGGTGAGGAACGACGGCTGGCTCCACGGGCTGTTGCTGCCCCAGTCGCCGACCGACCCGTACCAGGCGTAGGACTTGCCCCAGGTCAGCTTGCCCTCGGGGACCCGCCACGTGGGCGAGGGGTCCCAGGTGGACTCGGTGCAGTTCTGGAGGTTGTCGCCGCCCGCGTCGCAGATCTTGAACAGGTGGGCCAGGCCGTGACCGGGGTGGTTGTCCGGGTCCCGGCCGGTCAGCGCCAGGGTCGGGGTGAGCACCTCGGTGACGTAGTTGCTCGGCGGCGACATGCCGGTCAACACCGGGATGGTGTTGGAGATGGTGAACTTCACCTCTTGCGACATGGGCACACCGGTCGAGCTGTACTTGGTGGTGCCGTAGTGGTCCATGTCGAAGCGCAGCGTGTAGGTGCCGGGGTTGAGCCTGCCGATCGTGGCCAGCACGGCGGCGGACTCCCCCGGTCGCACGTCGTGCGGCATCGAGGTCTGCGAGACGGTGCCCAGCTCCGTGCCCGCGCTGTTCCACAACCGGTAGCTGAGCTTGTGGTTGCTGCCCGGCGTCCACGTGTCGCGGCCGTGGTTGGTGACGGTGACCTGCATCTTGCCGTCGCGGTCGAACATCACCGGGGTGGTCATCGACCCGACCTGGTAGGTGGCCCAGTACGGGTTGTAGGTGACCTCCAGGTACGGCGGGTTGCCGCTGTTGCGCCCGGCGAACTTCTTCCAGCCGTAGTTGTCGGCGTCGGAGGCGCGGACCGTCAACCCGTGGTTGGCCGCGCCGTGCGTCCACCCGTGCACCACGGCGCGCCCGTAGTCGCCCAGCTCGATCTTCTGCCACTTGCCGCCCGGGTCGCAGCCGGTGCGGCCGGAGGCGAAGCTCTTGCTGCTCAGCGCGCCGCCGAACGACGGACCCGGCCAGGACTTGTTGCCCGACACGCTCCAGGGCTGCGTGACCTCGTGCACCCACACCGTGCGCGCTTCGCAGGAGTAGGAGTAGGTGTTGTAGAGGTACAGGTTCGCGCCCAGGACGTACTGCCCGGCCAACGCCCAGCTCACCGAGTCGAACTTCAGGAACGCGTTGGCCTTGTTGGTGCCACCGTCGAAGGTGCCCACGCTGAAGTTGGGGTCACCGGAGTAGTCGTTGTGGTAAGGGGCCTGCACGAACGTCGTGCCGTCGGTGGAGCGGTCCACCACGCTGGGGTCGACCTTGACCGGGAACACGCGCGCCGGATCGGCCAACCACGACCGGTCCAGGCCGACGCGCAGCACGTCGCCGTCCAGCCGGTAGGTCACGCCCCACGACCGCACGCCCTCACCCGAACGCGGGTCGACCGCCGAGTCCTCCATGAACCCCGGCGGGATCACCGCCCGCACCACGCCCGAGGCGTCCTTGAGCTGCACCGCGCCGTTGTCCAGGGACGCGGTCACCCCGTCGAGCCGCAGCGGGAAGCTCCACTCGGTCGGTGCGTCGGCCGACGCCAGCACCAGGTTCTCCTTGATGCCGCCGGCGGTCGCCTCCACCTCCAGGTCCACGCCCGGGCGGATGTCGTCGTAGGTGGCGATCGAGCCGTCGACCCGCGCGGTCGCGCCCTCGACGTCCTGGACGCCGTAGCCGACCGACACCCCCGGCCCCAGCTCCAGCGACACGACTTCGGGTGCGTCCGCGCGCTCGGCGAACCGCTTGTGCACCGAGTCCGCCTTGGTGCGCCACGACGCCCCGTCGCGCGTCAACGACGAGTCGACCGGGAACCACAGGCCGTTGCGCGAGAAGAACTTGCGGCCCTGGAACACCCGCAGCGTCTCGGTGCCGTCGGGGTTGCGGAACACCTGGGCGTCGCGCGTGCGGCGGTTGACCAGCTCGCGGCGGTCGCCCTGCGCGGTCGCCACCGGTTGGGCGGTGCCCTCGCCGACCCGCACGTCCGTCGCGGGTGCCGGCGTCGGCTCCGCCAGGACCGGGTCGGGGAACGGGACGTCCGGCGGCAGGGCGCCCGGTGCCGGGGCTGCGACCGGCTCACCGGTGTTCTGGCCGGTGGCGGGGGTGCGGGCGGGCACCTCGTGGCTGCGACCGGCCGCCGTGCCCCACTCCTGCTGCGGGATCTCCCCCGCGGCGGGCGCCGCCCCGGCGACCTGGCCGACCGGTGACGTCAACGACGCCACCATGGCCAGCGTGATCGCGGCGGCCACGCCGCGGACACGACGAACTGAGCGCACGACGCCCCCCAAGTCGAACCTCGAGGGTCCCGCGCCCTCCCGAATCCTGCGGAATCCTCACTTATGGGGCGGTTCCTGACCATGGGCGGGTGCAGTGACGTACGTCATCTTGCGGGGGGTGGTGTCGGCGGGCTCGTTCGGCACCACCCGCTCTGCGGTGTACCACCTCGTCACGTTCGGTGCACGGCAATCGTGGCGAACGGCGAACGGCGAACGGGGCGCGACACCGCGAGGCGCGGCCGGTGCGCCGGGCAACCTGGTGGTCCGGTAAGGCGACACGCCGCTGCCGGTCGGGCACGCCCGGCCGAAAGCGGTGCTGTTGACCGAGGTCAGCCGGGGGATGCCGGCGGACCGGCTGATCGACCGGGCCTGGGGCGGGCAGGCACCCGACCGGGCGCGCCCGGTGCTGCGCACCTACCTGCCCGACCTGCGCCGGGCACTGGCCCCGACCGGGACCACGATCACCTGGCGTGACATCGGCTGCCTGCCGGCCATCGATCCGGACCACGTGGACCTGCACCGGGAACGGGGCGCCGCCCGGGCCGATCCGGTCGACCGGGCGCCGACCCCGGCCCGGCGTTGCGGACCGGGCCGCCACCCCGGTCGGTCTGGACCAGGGTGGCGGCCGGCACGGGAAATCGCCTCGGCTGAGTGCACCGTCGAGAACCCAGCGCACCCCGGTCCGCCTGGCGGACGGGCCACCGGAGTCCCCGGCGCAGGCCCCGGCGTCCTCACCGGGACGCCCGATGCACGGTTCGTTACCGGGTTTGATGCCTAACTTCCCGCACGCGGAGTCATTCGCGATCCGGGTGTCGGCTTCCCTGAGGATCACCGGACAGGGGGTCGCGCACTGGTTGTCGCACATCCTGCCCCAGCCCGTGATCCGCGTTTCGTCGCCGGTCTTGCCCTCTCGGCGCGACAGCGGGACGGGTGTGGCCGATACGGCACTGCTCAGCTTGATCAGCGCGATGTCATTGCTGCTCGACGAGCCGTCGGGATGCCGTACGAATCGGGCGGCGTTGACCAGCGATCCCCCTGTCGAGTGATTCTTGCTCCCGATGCGCAGTTGCACGTTCTCCGCTTGTTCGTTTCGAGGACAATGCCAGGCTGCCCCCACCGGGGTGCTGGTGATCAGCGAGCCACCGCTCCTCCACTGCAACGACGCCCTGCACGACTGCCTCGGCGGGGAGTTCGGCGCGCAGGCCCCGCTCCGGCTGGTGCGGCACGACTCGTCCGTAGCCCGCGAACACCCCGTCGAAGGCTACGACCGGCGTTGGCTGCACCGGGCGACCGCCGGCGTCCGGGGAGCGGGTGCGCCACCGACCGCCCGCTACGACCTGCCGTACGAGACCGCGCCCTTGTTCTCCTCCCACCACTTGGCCATCAGCTCGAACCCGTGCCAAGTCGCGGAACCCGGCGGCGCGGTGTGCACCACGATGGTCTGCTCCGGCCGCGAGACGACCTGCAACGCCTGCCACTGCAGGTCCAGGTCACCACCGACCGGGTGCCTGACCTGCTTGCGGCCGTAGGTCACGCCCTGGACGTCGTGGCTGTTCCACCAGCGCCGGAAATCGGGGTCGAGCGCGCTGAGCTCGTGGACCAGCTCGCCGAGCGCGGGGTCGTGCGGGTAGCGGGTGGCGTCCATCCGCAGCTTCGCGACGAAGCTGCGGGCCACCACGTCCCAGTGGACGTAGAGGTTGCGGATGCGGGGTTCGAGGAAGATCATCCGCGCGAGGTTGCGGTTGCCGGGCTCCAGCTCGGCGAAATCGACGAACAGCGCCGCACCCAGGTCGTTCCAGCCGAGCACGTCCATCCGCAGGCCCAGCACGATCGCCGGCGTGTGGCGCATGTTGTCGAGCAGCACCTGGGTCTCGGCGGAGATCGTGGTCTGCTCGGACGCCGGTTCCTCGACGGTCCGACCTTTCACGATTGAGTACAGGTACCGCCGCTCCTCCGCGGTCATCATCAACGCCCGCGCGATGCCCAGCAGCACCGAGTCGGAAGCTTGCGTCATCCGGCCCTGCTCCAGCCGGGTGTAGTAGTCGACGCTGACGCCGGCGAGTTGCGCCACCTCCTCGCGGCGCAGGCCCGGCACCCGCCGGAACCGCCCCGGGTCGTCCACGCCGGCGTTCGCCGGTGAGAGCGCCGCGCGCTTCGCCCTGAGGAACTCGCCGAGCGTCAAGTGTTGATGCAGCTGACTGCTCATACTCCCGATTATGCGCCGCCGGAGGCGATCGGGACGCAGTTCACGGACGGTATGACGTCGCATGCGGGTCCTCCTGCTCTGTCACCCGGGTGACGTGTCCTCGACATGAGGAAGTTTCGCGTGCCTCGTTCAGCCCACCTCCGTCCGCCAGGCCGGCCCGGCGCCGGCGGGCCCACCCGCCGCGAAGCGGGGTGTGCGCCACCAGGTCGCGGCCCGCCGCGGCGGTGGTGGCACGGCGCGGTCCGCCAGGGCGAGCACGGCGACGACCACCGCGGCCAACTCCTCGGGGCTCGGCTCGCCGCGCACCAGCCGGATCGACGGTTCCTCCCTCATTGCGGCGGGTTCCCGTGCTTGCGGCTGGGCAGTACGACGTGCTTGGCGCGCAGCGTGGCCAGGGCGTCGACCAGCCGGAGCCGGGTCTCGGCCGGGTCGATCACGTCGTCGACCAGGCCGCGCTCGGCCGCGTAGTACGGGTGCACCAGCTGGGACCGGTACTCCTCGACCAGCCGGGCGCGGACGGCGGCCGGGTCGTCGGCCTCCGCGATCTCCCGCCGGAAGATCACGTTCGCGGCCGCCTCCGGACCCATCACCGCGATCTCGTTCCCGGGCCAGGCGAACGACAGGTCCGCGCCGATGGACCGCGAGTCCATCACGATGTACGCGCCGCCGTAGGCCTTGCGCAGCACGACCTGGACCCTCGGCACCGTGGCGTTGCAGTAGGCGTACAGCAGCTTGGCGCCGTGCCGGATGATGCCGCCGTGCTCCTGCGCCGTGCCCGGCAGGAAACCGGGCACGTCCACCAGCGTGACCAGGGGGATGTTGAACGCGTCGCACACCTGGACGAACCGGGCGGCCTTCTCCGACGCGGCGATGTCCAGGACGCCCGCCAGCGACGCGGGCTGGTTCGCGACCACCCCGAGGACGTGGCCGTCGAGCCTGGCCAGCGCGCACACGACGTTGGCGCCCCACCGGTCGTGGACCTCCAGGAACTCGCCGTCGTCGACGATCTCGGCGATGACGGCACGCATGTCGTAGGCGCGCTGGGGGTCGGCCGGCACGATGTCGAACAGCCGTTCGGTACGCCGGTCGGCCGGGTCGGTGGACAGGCGCTCGGGCGGCGCCTCCCGGTTGTTGGCGGGCAGCAGGGACAGCAGGTAGCGGACGTCGACCAGGCAGCTCTCCTCGTCGTCGTGCACGAACCCGGCCACGCCGGAATGCACGCCGTGCGCGTCCGCGCCCCCGAGCGCGTCGTGGCTGATGTCCTCGCCGGTGACGGTGCGCACCACGTCCGGGCCCGTGATGAACATCTGCGAGGTGCCGCGGACCATGAACACGAAGTCGGTCAGCGCCGGGCTGTAGGCCGCGCCGCCCGCGCACGGCCCGAGCACCACGCTGATCTGCGGGATCACCCCGGAGTTGCGGACGTTGCGGGCGAAGATCCCGCCGTACCCGGCGAGGGCTGTCACCCCCTCCTGGATGCGGGCGCCCGCCCCGTCGCAGAGCCCGACGACCGGCACGCCGGCGAGCTCGGCGAGGTCCATGACCTTGTGGATCTTCTCCGCGTGGCTCTCGCCGAGCGCGCCGCCGAAGAGCCGGAAGTCGTGGGCGTAGGCGAACACCCGGCGTCCGTCCACCAGGCCCCACCCCGTGATGACGCCGTCGGTGTGCGGCCGGTTGGCCTCCAGGCCGAAGCCGGTCGCCCGGTGCCTGCGGAACGGCTCGACCTCGGTGAACGTTCCCTCGTCGAACAGCAGGCGGAGCCGTTGACGCGCGGTGAGCTTGCCCTTGGCGTGCTGCCGCGCGGTCGCCGAGGCGTCACCGCGGGCGATGCGCTCCTTGAGCCGGGCCAGCTCCTCGGCCCGTCCGCGCAGCGACGTCGCCGGGGCCTCCTCATGCCGCACCGATCGCACGGTCATGACGGCAGCTCGACGGACTGGGCGTGGTGGAACACGTTCCGCGGGTCCCAGCGGGACTTCACCCTGCGCAGCCGCGGGTAGTTGTCCTTGTAGTACAGGTGGCTCCACGGCACGCCGGACGTGTTGAACGCCGGGTCGCCGATGTCGCTGTCCGGGTAGTTCACGTAGCACCCGTCGGTGACGTCGTCCGGCACGGGCACGCCGCCGGTGGCCGCGAACAGCTCGCCGTAGAGCGCCCTCGTCCAGGCCAGGTTCTCCGCGTCGCCCGAAGGCTCCGTCCAGAACGTCTGGAGGAGCATCTTGAAGATCGTCCCGCGGTGCGCGCTCGCGGTCGCGTCCGGTGCGACGGCCGCGATCTTCCCGCCGTACGGGTGCAGCACCACCTGGGCGTTGCGGTTGGTGTAGTCCGTCGTGGTCAGGTACTTGTGCAGGGTGGCGACCTGCTCGTCGGGGAAGCGCCGCAGCAGGCACGCCGACTTGTGGTCGCCGCGCAACGTGGTGTTGGTCAGCGTGGAGACGCTGGTGCCCAGCATGCGCGTCGTCCGCAGCCACGGCAGCCGCCGCGGCACGGGGACGGCGCCCGCCGCGCTCACCCCGGTCAGCAGCGCGGTCAGGTAGTCGGCGTGCAGCCGCTCGGCGCCGGGCACGGTGGCGTCCGACTGGGTGATGAGCGTGATGGCGCCGCTCGCCCGGTGGTTCAGGATCAGGTAGCCCGCGAGCGTGGCGGCGGGCGAGTCGGGCGCGCTGTTCGCCTCGTACCACGCGCCGTGGTTGCCGACGAGCCGGGCGAAGTCCGCCTGGGTCACCCGGTCCCAGGGCAGCGAGACCGAGCTGAGCAGCACCTCGGCGGGCGGCTTGGGCAGTGCGGTCGCGGGGTCGTCGCCCGAGCGGCCGGGCGAGCGGAACCAGTAGCGGGTGACGACCCCGAAGTTGCCGCCACCGCCACCGGTGTGCGCCCACCACAGCTCGCGGTTCGGGTCGCCCGGCTCGCGGGTGGCGACCACGAGCCTCGTGCGCCCGTGCCGGTCCACGACGACGACCTCGACGGCGTAGAGGTGGTCGACGGTGAGGCCGTTGCGGCGACTCAGCAGGCCGAAGCCGCCACCCGCGATGTGCCCGCCCACCCCGACCGAGTAGCAGAACCCGGCGGGCAGCACGACACCGTGAGCCAGGTACAGGTGCTCGTAGACGTCCAGCAGGATGGCGCCGGCTTCCACCGCGTAGGCGCCGCGGCGGTCGTCCCAGTAGACCTTGTTCATGTTCTGGAGGTCGATGATGACCTCCACGTCCGGGCTGGACACGAAGTCCTCGTAGCAGTGCCCTCCCCCGCGGACGGTGACCCTCTTGCCGGCGGTGACCGCCTCCTGGACCGCGTCGACCACCTGGGCCGGGGTGGTCACGAGCCGGATGTAGTCCGGTCGGGCCACCCATCTCTGGTTCATGCCGGTGACGAGTTCGCCGTAGCGCGGGTCCCCCGGCTTGACCGTGGTCCCGCGCCGTCCGGCGGAGTCCGGCATCGACACCTCGGACATCGTCTCGGTCATCGTCTTCCCCCTTTGTCGTGCTGCGTGTTCGATTCCCCACCCGCCGGCCCGGGGCCCTCCCACCCCGGTCCGGCGCGGTCTCACTGGCCCATGCCCAGGCCGCCGCTGACCGGGATCACCGCCCCGGTGATGTAGCTCGCCTCGGCGCCCGCCAAGAACCGCACCGCCGCGGCCACCTCGTCCGCGGTGCCCGGCCGGCCCATCGGGGTCATGGCCATCAGCATGTCCATCCGCTTCACCGACAACCCCCTGGTCATGTCGGTGTCGATGATCCCCGGCGCCACGAGGTTCACCGTGATGCCGCGTCCGCCGAGCTCCCACACCAGGGACCGGGTCAGGCCGAGCAGCCCGGACTTGGTCGCCGCGTAGTTGGTCTGCCCCGGCGAGCCGAGGAACCCGAGCACCGAGGACAGCACGACGACCCGCCCCCTCCTGGCGGGGATCATGCTGCGGACCGCGGCACGCACGGTGGCGAACACGCCGGTCAGGTTGGTGCGCAGGACCGAGTCGAACTGCTCGGCGGACATCCGGAGCATGGGCACGTCCAGGGTGGTGCCCGCGTTGGCGACCACCACCTCGACCGGTCCGTGCACGGCCTCCGCGTCCTCCAGCGCGCGCTCGACCTCGCCCGGTGCGGTGACGTCCGCCCTCACGCCGAGCAGGTCTTCGGGCGGTTCACCCGAGCGGTAGGTCACCGCCACCCGGTCGCCCGCGGCGGCGAGCGAGCGCGCCACGGCCAGCCCGATCCCCCGGTTGCCGCCGGTGACGAAGACCGACCGGCTCACGTCCGCCCACCCCACAGCGTGTCGTCGGCCAACTCCTGGTCGATCCGGACGAGCAGTTCCCGGTCGATCCGCTTGATGTCGTCGACCACGTGGCGCACGCCCGTGCGCGCCATCTCGGCGCGCTGGAAGTTGTGCGGCATCGAAGCCGGGACGCCGAGGAAACCGGCGCCGAGGGCCTTGGCCACCTCGGCGACGCGGTTGATGTCGTCGACGAACAGCACCTCGTCGTACTCGTAGCCGAAGACGTCCCGGGCGATCTCCTTCATGCCCGGTCGGAAGTCGTTGACGTCGACGTAGGGCACCTCGGCGTCGAAGTGCTCCCTCAGGTGGCCCAGGTACTTGTCGAAGGTGTACTCCCGGTTGCGGCCGCCGTAGCAGACCACGCGGACGCCGGTCTCGCTCAGCGTCGCCAACAGCTGCTCGGCGCCGTCGACCACTTCGACCTGGTGGGTCTTGAGGTACTCCTCGCGCTCTTCGAAGAACGCGGCGATGGTCTCCTTGCCGGACCAGGGCAGCTTGCACGCCAACGCCATGTTGTGCCCGGCGGCCAGTTGGGGCGAGCCCCAGACCGCGCGTTCCACCTCGGCGGTGTAGGTGCCGCCGTGCTTGGTGACGAACCGCTCGATCACCGGGCTGTAGGTGTCGTTGAGCAGCACGCCGTCGCTGTCCAGCGCCACGAGTCGGATCTTCCGCAGAACGCTCATCGGTTTCCTCCGGGGTGTCTGGTGGTGCGGTCAGGCCGTGGTGAGCACGAGTGCCGCGTTGTGCCCGCCGAAGCCGAAGGACGTGCTGACCGCGACGTCGACGGGCACGGCGCGCGGTGCACCGCTGACGACGTCGATGTCCAGCTCGGGGTCGAGCCGGGTGAGGTTCGCCGTCGGCGGCACGCGGTCGTGCTCGACGGCCAGCGCGGTGTACGCCGCCTCGATGGCGCCCGCCGCGCCCAGCGCGTGCCCGGTGACCCCCTTGGTGGAGGTCACCGCGGGGCGTCCGCCCAGCACCCGGCGGAGCATCCGTCCCTCGATGACGTCGTTCATGGGCGTCGCGGTGCCGTGCGCGTTCACGTGGTCGACGTCGGACGGCGCCACGCCCGCGTCCGCGAGCGCCGCGCGCAACGCCCGTTCGGTGCCCCGACCTTCGGGGTCGGGCGCGGTCGGGTGGTGCGCGTCCGTGGTCGACCCGTAGCCCCTGATCACGGCGTGGACGTGCGCGCCGCGGGCCCGGGCCTCCTCGACCCGTTCGAGCACCAGGACGCCCGCGCCCTCGGCGGCCACGAACCCGTCGCGTTCCGCGTCGAACGGCCGGCACGCGCGGTGCGGTGCGCCGACCCGCCGGGAGAGCGCGCCCATCTTGGCCAGCCCGGCGATCACGACCGGCGTCAGCGCGGACTCCGTGCCGCCCGCCAGGACCACGTCGCAGGCGCCCGACCGCAGCAGGTCACGGGCGATGCCGAGCGCGGTGGCGCCGGACGCGCAGGCGGTCGCGGTGACCAGGCTCGGGCCCTTGGCCCCGAGGTCGATGGCGACGTACCCGGCGACCATGTTGACCATGTACATGGGCACGGTCAGCGGCGACACCCCGGCGGGCCCGTCGGCCACCAGGGCGTCGTGCTGCCGTTCGAGCGTGCCGGCGCCGCCCAGCGAGTTGCCCAGGACAACGCCGACCCGACCCCCGTCCCACCCGTCGCCGTCCCAGCCCGCGGCCGTGCGCGCCTGCCGCGCGGCCACGACCGCGAGCTGCACGAACCGCTCCAGCACGCGGGCCTTCAGGCCGCCGAGCAGGCGCCCCGGGTCGAAATCCGGCACACGGCAGGTGAAGTCGACCGGGCCGCCCGCGAGGGCGTGGTCCGGCTCGGCCCGGGACACACCCTCGTGCAGGCACGCCCAGTTCTCCGCGGCGCCGGAACCGGCCGGGGTGACGAGCCCCATCCCGGTGATCGCGGCGCCGAACGATTCACTCCTCCGGTCCATCAGGCCACGGCGCCCTTCGCCGCGGCCATTTCGGCCAGGTCCCGGATCGTCATGTCGTCGGCGAGCTCGTCGTCGGCGATGGCGATGCCGAACCTCTTGCCCACCACGAGCCCGAACTCGATCAGCACGAGCGAGTCGAACTCCAGGCTTTCGAAAGTCGTCTCCGGCGTCGCCGCCGTGCGGTCGACGCTGAACTGCTCGACCAGCACGTCGACGATCCCTTCTTCGATCGCGCTCACATTTCCCCCCTGTCCAGTACGAACTTCCGGTCGCGGTCGATCACGTCACCGTCACCCGAGGCCAGGTCAGCGACACCGCACCCCAGGTCAGCCCCCCGCCGAAACCGGCGAGCACCACGCGGTGGCCCTCGCGCAGGCCTCCGTCCGCCGCGCCGTCCACCATCGCCAGCGGTATCGACGCGGCCACCGTGTTGCCGACCCGGTCGATGTTCGACACGAACGACGAGGCGGGCAGGCCGAGCCGGTCCGCCACCGCGGCGAGGATGCGCGAGTTGGCCTGGTGCAGCACGACCCGGTCCACCTCCGGCAGGGACCAGCCCGCCCGGTCCGCGGATGTCCGCACGGAGTCGGACATGCGCAGCACCGCCTCGTGGAAGACCGCCCGCCCGTGCATCGTGAAGTACAGCTCCTCCGGCCGGACCGGCCCGAGTGAACGGCGCCGCGAACCGCCGCCGGGTATCGAGATCAGCTCGCTGCGGCTGCCGTCGCTGCCGAGCGTCACCCCGCGCAGCACGCCCGGCTCGTCGTCGTCCCCCGCCCGCAGCAGCACCGACCCCGCACCGTCGCCGAAGACCGTGCGGGTGGTGCGGTCGCCCGGGTCGAGGATCGTGGAGAAGGTGTCGGCGCCGATCACCAGCACGGTGTCCGCGTACCGCGCCGCGATCAGCCCGGCGGCCGTCGCCAGCGCGTAGACGAACCCGGTGCAGACCGCGGCCACGTCGAACGCGGGCACGCCGTCCAGGCCGAGCCTGCTGGCCACCTCGGGCGCGGTCGCCGGGCAGAGGCGGTCGGGTGTGCTGGTCGCCACGACCACCGCGTCGGCGTGGTCCACGCCCGCCGACTCGAGGGCCCGGCGGCCCGCCTCGACGGCCAGGTCCCCGGTCGACTCGCCCGGGAGGATCACGTGCCGCTGCCCGATCCCGGTCCGGCTGCGAATCCACTCGTCGTCGGTGTCGAGCACCTCGGCGAGCTCGTGGTTGGTGACCACGGTCCGCGGCAGCAGGCCGCCCAGCCCGACGAGCACGGCGGCCCGGCTCACGGCCGCATCTCCTCGGCCAGCTCGACCGAGACCCGGCAGATCCGCTTCCCGCCCTGGTGGAACACCACCTCGGTCCAGCCGCCCTCCCGCGGCACCGCGGTCAGCGTGATCGGCGCGTCCAGCTCGGCGTAGGCGGAGAAGGACGCGTCCATGCCCACCATGCGCCCACAGCCCGCCGCGGTGGCGACCGCGAGCTGCCGGGCCGCTTCGACGAGCACCATTCCCGGGACGTGGTCCTGGGGGTGGTCGAAGAAGCTGATGTTGTCCACCGGTACGCGCAGCACCGCGCCCACCCCGCCCGCCCGGGTCTGCAGGTCGAGCAGGAGCGTGTCGTCCCGGTTGGTCCGGCCCGCCAAGGCGGGCTCGACGAGCCGCCCGGTGCTCACCGGCGGCTGCGTCCGGGAGGACGGCAACGGGCCGGTGCGCCCCTTCCCGCGCATGACCAGGTAGGCGTCCCGGGCGACGTAGCCGACCTGCATCCTGACCTCGCCGAGCCGGACGCCCGACACCCACATCCCGAACTCGTAGGTGAGCCCGCGCAACGTGCCCGCGACCAGGTACGGGTCGCGGGTGCGCGCCGTCATCACCAGGTCGAGCGGGCCCGGGCCCGGGCTCGGCGCGTCCGGCACGAGCGCCATGGTCCAGTTGCGCAGCACGAAGCTCGTGCCCTGCTCGATGCCGTGCACCAGGTGTGCGGCGCACGTCTCGGCCTGCCGGCAGCACTCCAGCAGCACCATGGCGTCCGGGAACCGGGACGAGCCGGTGAGGCCCGTGTAGTGCGGGTGCGCGACGGGGAGTTGCGCCGCGGCGGCGAACTCGTCCTCCGCGACCTCCCGGACGTCGGTCAGGAACACCTCGCTGAGGTTCCGGCGGTGTACCAGCGCGCGGTCGACCGTGCGCGCGAAAGAGAGCCCGTCCACGAATTCCGACAATCCTGGACCGTTGTTCAGCACTGACACTTGAACCATCCCCCCGTGCAATGAACAAAGGAACACCCGATGCGCCGCGTGCGGCGACCCCCGTCCCGACACGCAGAATGCAAAGAACTTTCGGATGCCCATCCCCTGCGGTCGAGTGTACCGAAATGATTCGCACCCGACCCGCGTTCTCCGAAACCCGAGATTATTCGACGCGACCGGACCACACGCCGATCACTTCACCGCGATCGGGTTCGCGGGCGCACCCACCGCGCCGGTGAAGGGCAGGGGCGCGGCGGTGAGGAAGAACTCGTACACGCCGTCCCGGGCGCAGTCCTCGGCCAACTCGTCGAGCTCGAACATCTCGCCGAGCACGACCCCGGCGTTCACCAGCAGCACCAGGTGCAGCGGCTGGAAGATCTCCGCGGTCTCGTTGGGCCGGACCTCGACGCCCCAGGTGTCCGAGGCCACCGCCGCGACCTCCCGCTCGCACACGAACCGCGCGCTGGACAACGCGAGCCCCGGCGCGGCGCCACCGGCGTAGTCACCCCAGCCGCGCGACCGCGCGTGACCGAGGTGACCGGTGCGGACGAGCAGGATGTCGCCCCGACCGACGGTCACGCCCTGGTGCCTCGCGCAAGCTTCGAGCTCGTGGTCGTGCACGGCCTCACCCGGTGCCAGCACGGGCACCCCGCGGAACCGGGCGACGTCCAACAACACGCCCCGGCCCGTGAGGCCCGCGCTCATGCGCTCCACGCCGCACTTGGCGGCGCCCGAACTGGTCACCTCGGCGAGCCCGTAGCCGTTGTACATCCGGTCGTCGTAGAAGATGTGGCTGAAGGCGTCCCAGTGCGTGGCGCACTGCAGGGGCATGCTCACCGCGTCGTCCGTGTACCGCAGCCCCGGCAGGTGATCCTGCGCGCCGAGGGCGATGTCGCCGCCGTCCTGCACCATGTGGTGCACCGGGTTCCCTCGCCCGTAGGCGCCGGTCTGCGGACCCCGCGCGTCCAACGGCATCGCGAGCGAGATGACGCGCCCACGCCGGACCAGCGCCGCGGCACCGACCACCGCCTCGGCGTCGATGAAGTTCAGCGCGCCGAGCTCGTCGTCCGGCCCCCACCGCCCCCAGCGGCGGTACCGCTCTGCGAGTGCCTCGACCCGCTGTCCGTCCCAGGCCTCAACGCCGGTACCGGTCATGTGTTCCCCCCTTGTCCCGCCCGGTCAGGGCGGCGCTTGTCCCGTCCGGTCCCGCGGCGCGTCCCCGCCTCCGTCCGATCGCACCCCGTCCGTCCCCACGAACGGGTCCCACCCGTGCGGCTCCTGATCCAGCACCCCTTCCGCGGCCAGAGCGGCGGCCAGGGCGTCCTTCTCACCGGCGGTGAGTTCCGGTATCGGCAGCCGGGTGGGGCCGCACGGTCGTCCCATGATCTCCGCGGCGGCCTTGAGCCCGGCCGGGTAACCGGGCACGAGCAGCGAGAGCAATCGCGCCGCACGCGCCTGGAGCACCCCCGCGCGCTCGTGGTCGCCGGCGACCGTGGCCTCCCACAGCCCGGTGACCAGCCTCGGGGCGATGACCGCGCAGATCGAGAAGCACCCGGCCCCACCCAGCACGTGCTGCGGCAACGCGTACTCCACACCACCCAGCACCGAGAAGTCCGAGCGAACCCCTCGCACCACTCGGACGTACTCGGCGAAAGCCCCCATCAGACCGCTTGCCTCCTTGAGCCCGAGGAAGTGCTCGTGGCGTCGGGCCAGCTCGGCGACCAGTCCCGGCGACAGCGGAGGCCCCATGGACGGCGCCGGTGAATAGGCCAGCACCGCGATGTCGACCGCACGGGCGACCGCGTCGAAGTGGTCCAGCAGGCCGCGATCCCCCGGCAGCCAGTGGTACGGCGCGGTCACGACGACCGCCGACGCGCCGACCGACTCGGCGTGCCGCGCCAGTTCGACGGTGTGCGCCGTACCGGCACAGCTCACGTGCACCGCGACCGGCGCCCGCCCGGCCGCCGCCTCGACGGTCAGCGCCGTGACGCGCCTGCGCTCGGCGAAGGACAGGTTCAACGACTCGCCGACGTGCATGAGCGCGCACAGTGCGGGCACCTTCGAGCCGAGCAGGAAGTCCACCTGCGCGGCGTGCGTCTCCGCGTCGACACCCCCGAGGGCGTCATAGGGCGTGAGCAAGCACCCTATGACGCCCTCCCAGCGGCCGGCATTACCGAACAGCCCCATGTTCGGCCCCTCCCCCTGCCGCCGGCCTCAGCCGGCGACCGGCGCGCCCACGACCGACTCGGCTACCGCGCAGTCCTGCTCCACGGTGCCGCCGGACACCCCCACGGCGCCGATCACCTCGCCCGAATCGTCGGTGATCGGCATCCCCCCGCCGAAGGTCACCAGCCCCGCGTTGCTGTGCTCGATGCCGTAGACCGGCCCCCCCGGTTGGGAGATCTCCCCGATGCCGCTCGACGGCATCCGGAAGTACACGGCCGTCTTCGCCTTCTTCAACGCGAGGTCGATCGAACCGAGCCACGCGAGGTCCATCCTGGAGAACTGCACCAGGTGTCCCCCGTTGTCCACGATCGCGATGTTCATGGCCACACCGAGTTCGCGCGATTTGGCGATTCCCTCGGCCACCCTGAAGGCGGCCTCGTCCTGCGTGATCGAGCCCATGAACGCTCCTTCTGCGATTTTCCCCGTTTTCTGGAGGTGAACCCAACTATGGGGCAGGGGGGTGCGCCGCTCAATGGGCGAGATCTTCCTGGGCGCCGGACTTCCCAGGATCAGCAGTACCAGGAACAGGCGCCTCCGGCGCGAGCGCCCGACGGGCGAACCGCACCAGGAACTCGCGCAGGCCGTCGTCGTCCGACCCGCCCGTGATCGCCCGGGTCAACTGCGGGGTCGCAACCGGCCACGCCGCCAGGGCGATGGTCACGACCAGCGCGAACGCGGCCGATCCGTTCGGCGCGATCCCCAGCGTCCGCGCCAGGGCGTGGGTCTTGCGGGCGTAGTGCTCCTCCCGTTCCCGCTCGTCCGGCAGCGGCGCGTCGCCGTAGTGCAGCGCCTCCCACAGCAGCAGGCGCAGCAGTTCCGGGTTCGCCCGGTGGAGGTCGTAGACCCGGCCGACGTACTCGCCGATGTCGCCGGAGGGCAGGTCGAGCGCCGCGGTGTGCTCGCGCAGCGCTTCCCGCACGACCGTCTCGAACAGCTGTTCCTTGCTGCCGAAGTGGCCGTAGATGCGCTCCTTGCTCACCCCGGCCTGCCGGGCGATGCGGTCCACCCTGGCACCGGCGATCCCCTGGTCGGCGAATTCGGCGCGGGCGGCGGCGATCAGTCTGGCCCGTGTGGCGGCGGCGTCCCTTGGCACCCGGTCACCATAATCCTCGCCGTTCCGCCCAACCAACCAGACGGTTGGTTGGTACGCTCGCCCCATGTCGGTGACACCGCCCGCGGGCGACGTCCAGGGCTTCCGCCCGACCGCCCGCACCACCGTGCTGCTGACCGCCGCGGGCATCCTGGTCGTCGGCCAGATGTACGTCGTCCTCCCGTTGCTCGCACCGATGAGCGGCGCGTTCGGCCTGCCCGTCGGCGATGCGACCTGGTTGGCCACCGGTTTCGGCGCGGCCTACGCGGCGGGCTTCCTGCTCGCCGGGCCGCTGGCCGACCGGTACGGACCGCGGCGGGTCATCGTGTGGGGCCTGTTGGCCACCTCGGTCACCACGGCCGCGGTCGCGGCCGCGGGCGACCTCGGGTCCGGCGTGGCACTGCGGGCCCTGCAGGGGTTCACCGCCGCGTCGTTCGCGCCGGCCGCCTTCTCCTACGTGACCAGCCGGATCGCACCGGAACGCCGCCCGCTCGTGCTGACCTGCGTGACGAGCGGCTTCCTGGCGGCCGCGGTGGTCATGCAGGTCGGCGCGCAGGCCGTGGAGGCGGCGGCGGGGTGGCGCGCGGTGTTCCTGGTGTCCGGACCGCTGCTCGCGCTGGCCGCCCTGCCCGCACACCGCGTACTCGGCGCGGACGAGCCCGGCAGGGCCACGTCCGTGCGCTCGGCGTTCGCCGCGATGCCGAGGCTGCTGGCCGATCCGCGACTGCTCGCGCTGTACGGCGCGACGGCCACCGTCCTCGGCGGGTTCGTCGCCGTCTACACCGCGGTGAGCGTCAGCGGCCCGCCCGGGATCGCGGGTGACCCCGGTGCGCTGTTGTGGCTGCGCGGCAGCGCGTTGCCGGCCATGATCGCCGTGCCGCTGCTCACCCCGGTCCTCGGCCTGCTGCCCCGGCACGTCCGCCTGTCCGGTGGCCTGGGCCTGGCGGCGGTGGCGGCCCTGGCCGGCTCCGCGGTGGGCGGTTCGGTGATCGCGCTGGCCTGCGTCCTGCTGCTGCTCGTCGGCGGTGTCGCGATCAGCGCGCCCGCGCTGGTGGAGGCGGTCGGCGCGCGGGGTGGGGCGAGCCGCGGCGCCGCGGTGGCCTTGTACGCCTGCGCCATGTTCATCGGCGCCAGCCTCGGCCCCCAACTGGTCAACGTGCTGCACGGCTGGGAGTTCGACGCGGTGGTCCGCGTGGTGGCCGTCGTGTTCGCGACCGGCGCCGTCCTGGGCCTCGCCGCCCGCCGACGCTGACCGGCAGCGGCGGAACCCGATCGTTCCGCGACCGCTGCCGGGTCCACCGCCTGGCCCACGACGCCGGAACCCGCAGGCCACCGGCTACCGCTACCCGCGCGAGGGCGTCGACGTCCTCGCCGACCGGGCACCCGAGCCGCACGACGTGCTCGAACGGCGCCACGACGAGGGCGTGACCCACGCGGAACCCCGTTGTGGGTGTCCGATGTGGAGCCCGGCTCCTGTCACGACCTGCGTGCGGCCCGCTCCACGTCGACAACCGCACGCACAACCGGTTCCCACGCGGCGTGCGCGTCCTGGGCGAACACGCCGCCGCCGAACTCCAGCAACGCCGGCGCGCACTCCGGTACGCGACCATCAGCCCCGGCCTCGGTCTGCCTCGGCAGCCGCTTCCGAGCTGTTGGTGCTTGGTGGGTCGGCGGGTGGTGGGCACCGCAGCCGGGCGTGTTCCTGGAGCGAGGTGACCACCGCGTCGCCGCGGTCGACGGCCTCGATGCCCTGCACGGTGGCGGCCAGGCCCTGGACGGTGGTGACGCACGGGACGCCGCGCGCCACCGCGGCGGTGCGGATCTCGGAGTCGTCCCGCCGCCCGGACGAGGTGCTGACGACGAGGTCCACCTCGCCGGTCAGGATGCGGCTCACGATGGTCGGCTCGTCGTCGCGGCCGGACCCGTCACCGTGCGCGCGGACGACCGTGACGTCGACGCCGTGACGGTGCAGGACTTCCGCGGTCCCCGCGGTGGCCAGGATCTCGAACCCGACGTCGGCCAGCGCCTTCACCGGGAAGATCGTGGCCCGCTTGTCGCGGTCGGCGACCGACACGAAGGCCCGGCCCTTGGTGGGCAGCGGGCCGCCGGCGGCGGCCTGTGCCTTGGCGTAGGCAGCGCCGAAGACCGCGCCGATGCCCATCACCTCGCCGGTGGAGCGCATCCGCGGGCCGAGCGAGTTGTCCACGCCGTGCCCCTCGGAAGTGCGGAACCGGTTCCGCGGCAGCACCGCCTCCTTGACCGCGACGGCAGCCTCGGGCGGCAGCGTGCCGCCGTCCCCGTCGGGCGGCAGCAGGCCCTCCGCGCGCAGCTCGTCGATGGTGGACCCGAGCATCACCCGGGCGGCGGCCCTGGCCAGCGGCACGCCGGTGGCCTTGGACACGAACGGAACGGTGCGGCCGGCCCGCGGATTCGCCTTCAGCACGTGCAGCACGCCTGACGCGAGCGCGTACCGCACGTTCACCAGCCCGCGCACCCCGATGCCGTCGGCCAGGACACGGGTGGACTCGCGGACCCGGGCGATGTCGGCGCGGCCGAGCGTGATCGGCGGCAGCGCGCACGCCGAGTCGCCGGGGTGCGCGCCGGCCTCCTCGACGTGCTCCACGACGCCCCCCAGGTACAGCTCGCGGCCGTCGTAGAGCGCGTCGACACCGATCTCGATCGCGTTGTCGGGGAACCGGTCCACCAGCACCGGGTAGCCGATCTCGTCGGCGATCCGCTCGGCCTGCTCGAACGACGTCGCCGTGCCGCGCGTCGGCGCGGTCAGCCCCACCTCGGCCAACAGCGCGTCGAACGCGCCGCGGTCCTCGGCCAGGTCGATGCCCGCCGGGCTGGTGCCGACAACCGGCACCCCGGCGGCCTCCAGGCGCGCGGCCAGGCCCAGCGGCGTCTGCCCGCCCAGCTGCACCAGCACCCCGACGACCTCGCCGGTGGCCTGCTCGGCGGCCACCACCTCCAGCACGTCCTCGAAGGTGAGCGGCTCGAAGTAGAGGCGGTGGCTGGTGTCCGGGTCAGTGGACACCGCCTGCGGGTTGCAGTTGACCATCACGGTCTCATAGCCGGCCGCGGCGAGCGCGAAGCTCGCGTGCACGCACGCGTAGTCGAACTCGGCGCCTTGGCCGGTCCGGTTCGGCCCGCTGCCGAGGATGACCACTTTCGGCGCGACAGCCGGTGGCGCGACAGCGGGTGGCGCGGCGGGTTCCTCGCCGTAGGACGAGTACAGGGCAGCGAACTCCGCCGCGCACCTGTCGACCGCCTCGTACCCGGGTCTGATGCCCAGCGACCAGCGCAGTTCGCGCACCTCGTCCTCGGGCAGGCCGCGCAGCTCGCCGATCTGCGCGTCCGACAGGCCGTGCCGCTTGGCGAGCACCAGCGTCTCCGGCCGGATCGCGCCGTCCTGCCCGGCGACCGCCCGCGCGACCTCCTCGATCCGCCGGACCTGGTCCAGGAACCACGGGTCGATGCCGGTCGCGGCGGCCAACTCCTCGACCGCGGCGCCGGCCCGGATGGCCTGGTGCACGGTGTGGATGCGGACGTCGGTGGGCCGTCGGCTCGCCTCGACCAGAGCGTCCTTGTCACCCGGCTGCTCGGCCCAGCTGAGGGAGCCGCCGTCCTCGTCCAGCGAGCGCAGGGCCTTGTTGAGCGCTTCCGGGAAGGACCGGC
The DNA here is from genome assembly GCF_051756985.1 of Saccharothrix sabaoui. Classification (NCBI taxonomy): domain Bacteria; kingdom Bacillati; phylum Actinomycetota; class Actinomycetes; order Pseudonocardiales; family Pseudonocardiaceae; genus Saccharothrix; species Saccharothrix sabaoui. The sequence goes on along the minus strand of NZ_JBPKJK010000054.1, from coordinate 12,029 downwards.
CGATCGCCATCGCCTCCCCGACCGACTTCATGCGGGTGGTGAGGCCCGCGTCGGCAGTCGGGAAGTTCCCGGACGCGAACCGCGGCACCTTCACCACGACGTGGTCCAGGCTCGGTCCGAAGGCGGCCGGAGCCTGCCCGGTGATGGCGTCGGGTACCTCGTCCAGCGTGTAGCCGACGGCCAGCTTGGTGGCGATCTCGGCGATCGGGACGCCGGTCGCCTTGGCGGCGAGCGCGCTGGAGCGGGACATGCGCAGGTTCGCCCCGACCACGATCGTGCGGCCGGTACGCCGGTCGATGGCGAACCGGATGTTGCAACCGCCGTCGACGCCGACCGCGCGGACCACCGCGATGGCCACGTCGCGCATCCGCCGGCACTCCTGGTCGGTCAGCGTCGTGGCCGGTGCCGCGGTGATGGAGTCGCCGGCGTGCACGCCCATCGGGTCCAGGTTCTCGATCGAGCAGACGACGACCACGTTGTCGTCGCGGTCGCGCAGGAGTTCGAGCTCGAACTCCTTCCAGCCGAGGACCGACTCCTCCAACAGCACCTGCCGGGCAGGGCTCGACACCGGCCCGGCGCCCACCATGGCCGACAGCTGCCGCTCGTCGTGGGCGAAGCCGGAACCGCCCGTCGTGAACGAGGGCCGCACCAGGATCGGGTAGCCGAGTTCCGCCGCTGCGGCGTGGCACTGCTCCGGCGTGTGGCAGGTGGCGTCGCGGGCGACGTCGGCGCCCACCCGCCCGACGATCCGCTTGAACTCCTCGCGGTTCCCGCACGCACGGACCGCGTCGATGTCGGCGCCGATCAGCTCGACGCCGTACCGGGCGAGCACGCCGGACTCGTGCAGGGTGACGGCGTTGTCGAGTGCGGTCCGGCCGCCGAAGGTGGCCAGCAGGGCGTCCGGCCGCTCCTTGGCGATGACCTGCTCGACCGTCTCGGGGGTGACCGGCTCCACGTAGGTGGCGTCGGCGAACTCCGGGTCGGTCATGATGGTCGCCGGGTTGCTGTTGACCAGCACAACCCGCACGCCCTCCGCCTTGAGCACACGGCACGCCCGGGTGCCGGCGCAGTCGAGCTCGGCGCCCTGGCCGATGACGATCGGACCGGGTCCGATCACCAGCACGGAGTTCACGTCACTGCGCCGCGGCACGGACCGCACCTCCCATCGCCGGCAGAACCGCTCGAAGCCGTGGTGGCCGAGGATCCCGACCTCGCCGGGTGCGCTGGTCGGCGACCGGGCGGCTGCGGAAGCCGTGACCGCCCTCCGGGACGAGCGGCGCGGGACGGCCGTCTCACGTGCGGGCGGCGGGTGTGTCGTCGGTGGCGGGCCAGCGCCGACCGGCCTCCCAGTAGGACTGGACTTCGTCCAGGGAACGGCCCTTCGTCTCCGGGGCGAGGAAGAACACGAAGAGCCAGGCCGCGACGGTGATGGCCAGGAGGACGAGGTAGGTCGCCAGGCCGCCGACGGCGTTGAGCAGGCCCAGGAAGAACTGGGCGACGACCAGGTTGGTGGTGAGGTTCGTCAGCAGCATCACCGACGCCCCGGCGCCGCGGAGGTGGTCCGGGAAGCCCTCGGCGGCGAAGACCCACACCAGCGCCCCGAAACCGGAGTTGAAACCGACGACGAAGACCACCAGGCCGAGGAGGCCCACCACCTCCGGCGAGTCGACGGCGAACCCGAGCACCATCAGGGCGTGTCCCAGGCCCATGAGGGTGGTGCCGGCGAGCAGGGCGGGTCGCCTGCCGAACCGGTCGGTCGTCAGCGCGCAGACGAGCGCCGCACCCGCGCCCGCGAGTTGGACGAAACCGGGCAGCACCAGCACTCCGAAGGTGTCGGTGTACCCCATGTGCTCGAAGATCCGCGGGCTGAAGAACACCATCGCGTTGATGCCCGTGGCCTGGACGAAGAACCCCAGCGTGATGACGAACAGCGTCAGCGTCCGGTAGCGCGGGCTGAACAGGGCGCGCAGGACGCCCGGCGGACGCGCGGAACCGGCGGTCGAGCCGGTCCCCCGGTGTTGACGCCGGCGATCGGTCTCGGGGAGGCGTGTCAGCCACAGGGCGGTGACGAGGGCGAGGACACCGGGAACGGCGATCATCAGCCGCCACTGCCCGCTGCCCGTGAGGAAGTAGCCGCCGATGTACCCCATCGCGCACCCGAGGGAAGTCGCCACCTGGTACAGGACGGCGGTGCGTCCACGAGCGCGTGTCGAGACCGATTCGGCGATGAAGACGGGGGTCGCCACGATGGCGATGCCGATCGCGATGCCCTGCGCGAAGCGGCTCGCGTCCAGCCACACGAGGTTGACCGACGTCACGGCCAGGGTGGTGCCCGCCAGGTACAGCAGCGCCAACCCGAGCAGGGTCGTCCGGCGGCCCAGCGCGTTGACGAGCCTGCTGCCCAGCAGCGCGCCGACGATCCACCCGGCCGCCGTGGCGGCGTACAAGGAGCCCTGCTGCGTCGTGGCGAGGGTGAAGTGGTCCGTGACCAGCACCAGCGCGCCTGCCATGGCGGTGGCGTCGTAGCCGCAGGTCAGTCCCATGATCATGGCCAGGACGCCCACTCGGGTGTCCTGGCCGTGCCGGACGGGGCGGGTGGTGGTCACGCCGATCAGTCCTCCTCGGGTACGGGGACCGCCGTGGCGATCGCGGTGATGAGCGAGGGGTGCGTGGCGGCTGAGGCGAAGCAGACTTCGAAGACCTGGTCGGCCTTCTCCAGCGGGCGCGTGAGGTCCAGTGGCCGCCCGTCGAGATCGGTGCAGCGACCACCGCACTCCCCCAGGACGCACACCGCCGCCGCCACGTCCCAGATCCGGCAACCGCGGTGCACGAACGCGCCGTACGCGCCGTCGGCCACCATGCAGATGTCGAAGACGCTGTTGCTCATGCGGACGCCGAGGCACGCCGTGCCGATGGTGGTGACGAGCCGCCCTTCGGCCGCCATCAGGTCGGCCGCCCCTTTGTCCATCCCGTACGCCACCAGCGAGCGGTCGAGCCCGGTGGTCGGGAGCGGCCCGAGCGGTTGCCCGTCACGGGTGGCCCCGCGGTCGGACTGGGCGACGTACACCGTGCCGAACGCGGGCAGCGCCAAGCCGCCGGCGAGCACGCCGTCCGGGCCGACCGCCGCCATCATCACCCCGTACAGGGGGCTGCCGACGGCGTAGTTGCTCGTGCCGTCCAACGGGTCGACGACCCAGGTGATCCCGTGGTCACCGGGTGTTCCGCCGCTCTCCTCCTCCAGGATCGCGTGCCGCGGGTAGGCGTCCCTGATCCGCCCGGTCAGCAACGCGCCCAGTACCAGGTCCGTGTCGGTGACGACCTGGTTCACGTCCACCGGCTTGACCGTCGCCCGGCCGGAGCCCTGCATCCGGGTAGCCACCCCGGACGCTTCGCGAAGGCAGGATTCGATGAACGCGGTGTAGTCCGGTTCCGGCCCGGTCACCGCGCCACCTTGGCGTATTCCGCGATGATGGGCCGCTCCGGGGTGATCACGGTGTCCGGGATCTCGTCCAGGGCGAAGAAGCGCCACGTGCTGTTCTCCGCGGTGTCCAGGAGTATGGCGGCGTCCTGCGGCAACCGGGCCGCGTAGGCGGCGGTGACGTTGAAGATCTCGTCACCGTTCGGGTAGCGGTAGTAGTACTCGGCACCGGAGAAGATCCCGAGCAGGCTCAGGTCGCCGACGTCCAGGCCGGTCTCCTCCTTCACCTCGCGCCGCCCGGTCTCCTCGAACGACTCCCCCGGCTCCATGAGTCCGCCGGGCAGTCCCCAGCCCCCGGTGTCGACCCGCTCCAGGAGCAGGACCCGACCGGCCGGGTCGGCGACCACGACCGACGTGCCGGGAAGGATCAGCGGCCGGGTCCCGACCAGCTCGCGCAGGTCCGCCACGTAGTTGTTCACGATGCTCTACCACCACTTTCGCGCTAGACCGCTCAACAGGCCGCGTGCAGTTCGCCGATCAGGTCGCAGATCTCGTCCACGAGATGTGCCGGCATGTGCGAGTACAGCGGCAGCGTGATCATGCTCGACGCCAGTCCCTCCGTCACGGACAGGTCCGCGCTGGTCGGCACGTGCCGGTAGGCGGTCTGCTGGTGCAACGCCGGGCTGAAATACTTTCGGGTACTGACGTTCTCGCGGGCCAGGCGCTCGGCCAGTCGGTCGCGGGTCATCCCGAACCGCGTGCCGTCCACGCGAACACCCAGGTCCTTGTACGAGCTCGCCGCGCCTGTCGGGACCTCCTGGAACTCCAGGCCCGGCAGGCCGCCCAAGCGGGAGAGGTAGCGTTCCGCCAGGGACCGCCTGGTGCGGATCCACCGGGTGAAGCTCTTGAGCGCGTGCACGCCCAGTACCCCGGAGACCTCGGTCATGCGGCCGTTGAGCCCGATGGAGCGGCTGTCGTAGTCACCCGGGTTGCCGTACTCGCGCGCCGTCCGCAGCTCCGCGGCCAGCGCGGCGTCGTTCGTGGTGACCAGCCCGCCCTCTCCGGTGCTGAGGGTCTTGGTCGGGCTGAGGCTGAACACCTCGGCCACGCCCTTGCCGCCCACCATGGTGCCGTCGGGGTAACGGCTCCCGAAGCCGTGCGCGGCGTCGATGACGAGCGGGATGCCCTTGGTGTCGCACAGCTCCTGCAGCCGATCGGCGTCGCATGGCGCGCCGAAGGTGTGCACGGCCATCACCCCCGCTGCCCCCGTGATCAGCGGTGCGGCGGCGTTCGGGTCGAGGGTCCAGGTCCGGGGGTGGGAATCGGCGAACCGGACCCCGTTGCCCGCCCAGTCGATCGCGTGGCCGGAAGCCATGAACGTGAAGCTCGGCACGACGACGTCACCGGTCAGGTCCAGGCAGCGGAGCACGAGCATCAGGCCGGTCGTGCAGTTGCTCACCGCGACCGCGTGGCCGACACCCAGGTAGGCGCTCGCGGCCTCTTCGAACTCCCGCACGTGCCTGCCGTTGGTGAGCATGCCGGACTGGAGGATCCCCTTGATGGCCGACTCCAACTCGGCGTCGGCTTCGACGGTCGGGCGGGCCAGGGGCACGAGTTCGGGGAAGCGCGGCGGGCGGGCGGCGTCCACGGTGGTGTCGGTCATGGTCGGGGTCCTCCGGTGGATGGCGGAACGCGCTCGTCGGGTGGGAACGCCGGGACGGAGCCGGCTACGCGGAGACCGGGTCGTCGCGCTTCGCGACCGCGGTCAGGTAGTTGCTGTACCGAGGGGACTCGAAGTCCGTGAACCCGCCGTTGACCATGGCGTCCCGGATGTCCCGCACCGTGTCGACCACCCGGTGGCCCAAAGTGAAACCCAATTCTCGCCCGATGGGGTCGAAGTTCACCCGGTAGTTGCGCGGATCCGTCTGCTCCTTGCGGATTTCCAGGCGGACACCGGCGATCTCCTCGGCGATGAGTTCCCCGATGGTGTCCATGCGGTAGTTCTCCTCGCCGAAACCGCAGTTGTAGACGCTGGGAGCGGCACGCCGGCCATCCCGGAGGATGAGCTGCACGGCTGCCGCCGCGTCCTCGACGTGCAGGAACGGCCGCCACTGCGTGCCGCCGTGGACGGTGACGCGGCCGCGTGCCACGGCGTCCGCCGTCATGACGTTGACCGCGAGGTCGAAACGCATCCGAGGTGAAAGGCCGTGGATGGTGGCGAACCGCAGCAGGCGGGACGAGAGCACGTCCCGGGGCAACGAGAGCAGGTAGTGCTCGGACCTCACCTTGGATTCGGCATAGACGGACTGCGGCGTCACGGGCGACCACACGTCCACCTCTTTGTCCGCCGTGAACCCGTAGTTGCTGCACGTGGAGGCGAAGACCAACGACCGCACACCTGCACGCCGGCACGCCTCGACGACCCGGACCGTGCCGAGGTAGTTGACTTCCCAGGCGGTGTCCGTGTCGACCGCGCAGGCCGGATCGCCCACGATCGCCGCCAGGTGCACCACCGCGTCCACCCCGCCGAGCGCCTTGTCCCACGAGCCGATGTCGCGGACGTCGCCGTCGACGTAGGTGACCCTGGGCAGGTCGAGTTCCGGACCGTCGACCAGACCGTTGTCGACCACGACGACCTCTGATCCGGACCGGCAGAGCCGTCGGGTCAGCACCGACCCGATGTACCCGCGCCCACCGGTGATCAGGTACTTCTTCATGGTTCGTTTCTCTCCTCGGTTCTGCGCGTCCCGTGCCGCCCCGCGATTCGGCGGACTCGGCGGGCACGGGGCGCGGTCACCGCTCACCGCCTGCCAGCCTGGCGTCGGCCACCACGACCTGGCCGAGCGAAATGCCACCGTCATTGGTCGGCACCTGCCGGTGGCAATACGCGTCGAACCCCGCCGCGCGCAGCTCCACCAGGCAGTTGACCAGCAGGAACTCGTTCAGGAAGACGCCGCCGGACAGCACCACCTGCCCGGTGCCCGCCACGCGCAACGCCCGGCACAGCTCCACGACGACGTCGACCACGGCCGAGTGGAAACGACGGCTCATCACGGCGGTGTCGAGGCCCGCGGCCACGTCGGCGGCGAGCGTGCGGATCAGCGGACGGGGGTCGATCTCCGTGACGCCGTCATGCTCCAGCAGGTCGAAGCGGTACCGCCGGCGGGGTTCCGCCATGGTGAAGTCGCGTTCGAGCAGGCCTTCCAGCTCGATGGGACCGTGCGCTTCGTACTCGGCGTGCGTGGTGATGGCCAGCAAGGCCGCGACACCGTCGAACAGCCGTCCCATGCTGGAGGTGGGTGGCGCGTTGATCCCGCGTCGCGCCATGGTGGCGAAGACGTGCCGCTGCTGTTCGTCCAGGCGTGCCAGGACCGGGAAAGCAGCGAGCGCGGCGGAGGTGTCCGCGAGCGCGTCCAGGGCCAGGGCGAACCCGGTCCTGATCGGCTCGGTGACCGCCTTGTCGCCGCCCAGCAGCGGCACGGTCCGCAGGTGCGCGACGCGGCGGGCGTCGCGGTAGTCGCCCAGCAGGAACTCGCCGCCCCAGGTGGTGCCGTCCAGGCCGTACCCGGCGCCGTCGAAGACGACACCGATCGTCCGGCCGTCCAGCCGGTTGTCGGCCATGCAGGACGCCATGTGCGCGTGGTGGTGTTGGACCCGGACGACGTGCTCGAAGGCGTCGCCCTGCTCCTCGAGTGCGAAGCGCGTCGCGCGGAACTGCGGGTGCAGGTCCACGGCGGCGTGCTGCGGCCGGAGTTCGTGCAGCTCGGCGAGGTGGCGGACGGCCGCTCGGTGCGCCACGAACGTCTCGTCGTTCTTGACGTCGCCGATGTGCTGGCTGACGTAGACCCGGGAACCGCTGCTCAACGCCACCGTGGTCTTCAGTTCGGCGCCGTACGCCACCAGCGACGCCAGGTCGGTGCCGACTTCCACGGGGTACGGCGCGTAGCCGCGGGAACGGCGGATGAAGCTGACCACCGGCTCGTCGAGTTCGGGGTGCTCGGAGTAGCGGACGATCGAGTCGTCGACCCGGACCTCGATGTCGCGGTCGTTGTAGAGGATCAGGTCGGCGACCCGGTGCAGCTGCGCCAACGCGTCCTCGTTGCGGTGCACGATCGGGTAGCCGGAGATGTTCCCGCTGGTCATGACCAACGCGTCCAAGCCGGCGTGATCGACCAGGAGGTGGTGCAGCGGCGCGGACGGCAGCATCACGCCGAGGTTGGGGTTGCGCGGTGCGATCTGCTCCGGCAGGCCGTCGCACCGCTTGCGCAGCAACACGATCGGGCGAGCCGGGGAGAGCAGCAGGTCCGCCTCGGCGGGACGGACCTCGGCGAACCCGGTGACCGTGTCCAGGTCGCGGGCCATCACCGCGAACGGCTTGGAATCGCGCCGCTTGCGGGTCCGCAGCCGTGCGACGGCCTCGGCGTTGCGGGCGTCCACGGCGAGGTGGAACCCGCCGACGCTCTTGACCGCGACGATCCTGCCCCCGGTGAGCGCGGCCGTGGCCGCGGCGAGCGCTTCCTCCCCTTCGGTCGTCGCGCCGTCGGCACCGGCCGACAGCAGCCGGGGGCCGCAGTCGGTGCACGCGTTGGGCTGGGCGTGGTAGCGGCGGTCCAGCGGGTCGCCGTACTCGACGGCGCAGGGCCGGCACATCGTGAAGACGGCCATGGTGGTCGCGGCCCGGTCGTAGGGCAGTTCCCGGATGATGGAGTAACGCGGGCCGCAGTTGGTGCAGTTGACGAACGGGTAGCGGTACCGGCGGTCGGTCGGGTCGCGCAGCTCGGCGAGGCAGTCGGCGCACACGTGGGAGTCGGCGGGGACGACCGTGGTGCGCAGTCCGCCGTGCAGGCTCTCCCGGATGGTGAACCCCTCCGGCTCCGCCGCGGCGGCGGGCAGTTCCTCCACCCGCACGGCCGTGACCCGGGCCTGCGGTGGCGCGTGCGTGCTCAGGCTCTCGGTGAAGCGGAGCACCTCCTCGGGTCGGCCGGCGACCTCGACCAGCACACCCTCCGGGTCGTTGAGCACCCAGCCGGTCAGGTCGTGCCGCAACGCCAGCTTGTAGACGAACGGTCGGTACCCCACGCCCTGGACCACGCCCACCACGCGGATGCGCCGCCGGATTCCCGAATAGCTGTTCGGCACCTCGTCCCCTCTCGCGCTCAGCACAGGCGCGGCAGCTCGGAGCCCTGGAGCTCCTCGATCACGGAGTCGCGCCCGTCGCCGTCGCGCATCAGGACCACCGGTTCCGCGTCCGCGGTCACCTCGCCGATCGCGACCGCTTCCCCGCCGTACCGGTGCGAGCGGAGCGCGGCCAGCACCTCCTGCTCGGCCTCGGGGGCGACGAACAGGCACAGGCAGCCCTCGTTGGCGGCGTGGATCGCGTTGATCCCCAGCATGTCGGTGGCCATCACGGTCTCGAACTGGATGGGCAGCCGGTCCTGGTCGACCCTGATCGTGAGCCCGGACGCCTGCGCGTACTCGTGGAGGACGGCGGCCAGACCGCCTCGGGTGACGTCGCGGACCGAGTGCACCGCGCCCTCGCCCGTCGTCGCCAACAGCTCGTCCAGGAGCCCGTTCAGCGGCGCGCAGTCGCTGAGCACGCGTTGCTCGAAACCGAGGCCCTCCCGGATCGACAGCAGGTGCACGGTGTGGTTGCCGATCGACCCGCTGAGGATCACCCGATCGCCGGGTCGGACGTCGCGCATCCGCAGCGGCGCGCGTTCGAAGACGCCGATGCCGGCCGTGTTGAGGTAGATCTGGTCGACCTCGCCCTTGCGGACCACCTTGGTGTCGCCGCAGACGATCTGGACGCCCGCTTCGAGGGCCGCCTCCCTGATCGAGGTGACCACCTGGAGCAGGCGGGATATCGGGAGACCGGTCTCGAGGATCATCCCGAGGGTGAGGTAGAGCGGGCGCGCGCCGACCACCGCGAGGTCGTTGACCGTGCCGCAGACCGCGATCTTGCCGATGTCGCCGTTGCCGAAGAACGGCGGGTCGACCACGAACGAGTCGGTGGTCATCGCGATCCGCCCGGCGGGGATGGACAACACGGCGCTGTCCTCCATCTCGCCGATGTAGACGTCGCCGAGCGTGTCGACGACGAGGGAGACCAGCTCATGGCTGAGCTTGGCCCCGCTGCCGTGGTCGAGAACGACCTCATCAGGGCCGGTGACCGAGCTTGCCATTGAGCGTCCTCCCTTTCCGGGTGCGCGCGAAACGACCGTTCGCAGAATCGGCGGATCGTGGTGATCGGGGTCGGGAAGTCCGGTGATCACGGCAGGGTCTTGACGACCCTGCGGGGAAGTTCACCCTTGGCGTCAAGGGTTTCCAGGATCTCCGACGAGTCGGCGACCGTGGCGCAGTACCCGCTGAGCCAGGTGAGGGAGCGGTCTCGGTCCGCCGGATTGTCGGAGACGACGCAGTCGGACGGCACCCACACGTTGTAGCCGCGGAAGAAGGCGTCGGCGGCGGTCGTCTGCACGCAGATCTGGGTCTGCAGGCCGGTGACGACGACGGTGTCGACGCCGGCGGCCTGGAGCAGGTCGTGCATCTCGGTCTCGTAGAAACCGCTGTCCTTGTTCTTCTCCACGACCACGTCACCGTCCGCGAGGAAGGCGGGCAGGATTTCGGCGCCCTCGGTGCCGCGCTGGAGCGGAAGGGTTCCGTCGGCTTTGCGGTTCGCGTTGGGGTCGTCGGGGAGGTTGATCAACTGCAGGTGGTACACGGTGTGGCCGCGGTGCCGCATCTCGTCCAGGAAAGCGGTGTAGTGGGGCTGTGCGTCGGCTATCACCGCGGTCCGTTCGGGGGTCAGGTGAACCACATCGCCTTGAAGGTCGTTGGTGAGGACGGCGATCTTGCCCATGAGCGCTCCTTGCATAGACGAAAACCGAAGGTGCAATGACGCACAGTCCACGGAATGGCACTTCGCGGACCGGTCGACAGAAACTCTTCGAGAGTAGGGCTGCTCGGAGCGGGTGAACAAGACAAAGCGTTGTTCGGATTCGTTCGCCGGGGACAATCGCTGTTCGGGGCCTGTTCGGAACGTAGCTCAACCTGTTCACGAACACACCCGAACAGCCCAACACCGCCCGCTGGATCGGCGGTCGCCTCACGTGGACTGGACCACCATGCTTGTGCCATGAGCCACGGAGGGGGCGGCTCAGCAGAGTCGCCGTCGGCAGCACCGCAGCCGACCGAGGCCACCACCGCAGCCGAATTCACCGCGGCACTGCGCGCGTTGCGGATGTGGTCCGGGCTGACCTACCGACAACTGGAGGGAAAGACGGCGGCACACCAGGACCGGCTGCCGCCCAGCACGATCGCGACCACGCTCGGCCGCGCCACGTTGCCCAGGGAACATTTCGTCGACACCTTCACCCGCGCCTGCGGGCTCGGCGACGCCGAAGTGCTGCTGTGGCTCAAGACCCGCCGCCACATCGCCATCCGGGCTGCCGATGAGGACGACGACGAGCCGGTCCCGGTCCCGACTACCGGCACACCGGTCCGGTCTCGTGTCCCGCGATGGCGTCGGGTGGCGAGCCTCCTCGCGGCCACCGTCATCGGCATCGTCGGCACGCTGGCCGTCGACGCGGTGTTCGACAGGAGGTCCGCACCGGCCTCGCCGTCCGTGCTGCTGATGGAGGGGCCGGCCATCCGACAGGTGGGCAGCTGGGCACGTATCCACCCCGCGCGGACGCCCCAACTGTGCCTCACCGAGGACCGGCCCGGCCGCCACGCCACCGCCGTCCAACGGTCCTGCGCGGACACGACCCTCCCGCACGTGTTCATCGAGCCTCTCGGTGCGGACGTCGTGCAGATCCAGCTGCACCACCCGGACCACGGCATCAGGTGTCTCGCGGTCCTGCTCGACAGGCCGGACCACGACTTCCTCGAACTACGCGGCGATTGCACCGACTACGACCCGGCCCAGCGGTTTCGGGTCGAGCCGTCCGGCCCGCCGGGCGTGGCGCACGTCCGCATCCACACCGTCGTCACCGACTTGTGCCTTGGCCTGCGCGACCGGGCCACCTCCACCGGCGCCGAGATCGTCCAGGTCCCCTGCTCCACCGCCTCCGACCAGGAGTTCCTGATCGAACCGACCACACCCCCGTGACCGGGCGGATCCCGGCGTCGCGGCGGGCGTTGTGCCGACCACGTTGTCAGCCGTCCGGCCGTGCGGCGCCCGACAGCGCTGAAGCTCGATGCGCTCGTAGCACGCAGTCATGAAGTTCCCCGGACGTCGTGATCGCCTTGGCTTCGACCAGGACGTGTTCGCGATGACGGCCGAGGGTGTCTCGTGCCGGGTCTGCTGGAGAACACCAAGCCTGGATGGCGAGGAGTCACGGCACCACCGAAGAGGTACCCTGACGAGCTGCGTGAGCGGGCCACCCGGATGGTTGTGGAGGCCCGGCGGGCTCCCGCCGGGACGATCGGGTGGATCGCCGATCAGCTCGGGATTCCCCCGGAGGCGTCGCGGACCTGGGTCAGGCGTGCGGAGATCGACGCCGGTGACCGGCCGGGAACCACCCCGACGGCGAAGGCCCTCGGACGGTGGCGCGACCTCGCTACGATGACCCGGTGACCCCGGGGGGCGTTACCGCGAGGCAGGCGTCGG